>NZ_CP076133.1:305000-610000 GCF_018736045.1 Flammeovirga yaeyamensis
TTTAGCTTGTTTTCTAAGTTTTAGAGTGAGGGTATTTATCTCATTTGGTGACACATAATCTGTTCTAGAAATTCGAAGTTGATAAGGTAATCTTAAATCAATTCGCTTTTCCTGACTTTCGATTTTAAAGCCTTCTTTAATGATTGCATCCGTAAATAATTTTCTTCTTTTCTTATCCTTAAAATAGAGCCAATGATCCACTTGTCTTGCTTTTTCTAAATTGTCACCAGATTCTGCGAGTTTGGCTACTACCTTAATATTTGACATATGTTCTTGAGTTTCTTCATTTGGATAAAGAAATTTCAGGTACGCCTCCCAATCCTCATCAATTTTTATATTAATGTAATATTCGTACTCAGGAAAGTTAGAAGTATACATTTCGGTAAGTTTCTGACGAATCTTAGTTGTGTCGTTTACATAAACATAATCTAAACGTTCACACTGATAAGTAAATGTTCCAACAATTTCGAATGTAGTTACCTCTTGAATTTTGTTTTCGACAGCATCCGATACATCATGTAGTTTCTCAAATTCATCATTTTGAGGAAAGCCATCTTCTCTACAATTTTCTGTAGTCACACCTGTTACCACTAAATATGGAAGAGATTTTTTTGGAGCTGAATTTATTAAATCCATATTAAGAATGGTAGAACCAGGTCCGTTTTCATATTGAGCCATATACACATCCCATCTCCCATTTTGAGACCATGATGTATTGAATGTAAAAAAGAGAGAAATTGTTATTAATAAGGTTTTCATTTGAAGTCTGTGCTTTAAAGTATTTTGAATATCTGATTAAAGTTACAAAGAAGTGGGAATAAAAAAATTATAGTGTTACACTTAACAAATCACACTCTAAGCCTTAATCGGTTTAATTTTATTTTTATTATTATTTGAAATACAATTTTTAAAGAATAGATAATCAGCTATTTCTGAAAATTACGATGTATTTTAAGACTTAAATGTGTACAATATTAACTTAGTATTATTACATTTACAACCAAGATATGATAAACTATAACTGTAACTTAATTATTAGATATAAGTGTAAAAACTTGAATTATTAAATAGTACGACAAATTTTTATTTGATAAATCAAATCGTCATCTCACCTATTTACAGATAAACGAAATTACTCTAATCTATAAGTATAGATTTAGAGGTTGATTTTTGTTTTCTAAATTTAAGTTACATCAGCTTTCACTTAATAAATAACTTTAATATGAAATTTGATGTTTATAATTTCTTTAAGATTAAAAGTAGAGTATTTTTAGTCTTAATGATCATTTTCATCGCAGTGCATGTATTTTTTGATTTTGTCCCAGAGGCAATTGTCTTAGCTTCCTTAGGATTAATTCAGCTCGGTTTGGTTTTATTTCCTTCCAAGAAACGAACATGGATGCTCCATCTTCAAGTCATTTTATTATCAGTTATTGTGACTATTCTCTGTTATTTGAAAGGAGGAATAGTATCACCCGTAGTTTTCTTTTTTATTCCACCTCTGAGTATGGGTTTTCTCTTTTTTAATATTAAAACAGGAGCCCTTTATTCTTTCATGATTTTCATTTTTGCTATTGGTTTAACTTGTACTTCAATTTATGGTTGGTCACCTTATGAACCATTAGATATCATGTCAAATCAAGGTTTTCTATTCTTCTCAATGGTGTATATTGGTGTAAGTGCAGATGTGGCTTGGACTTTATTAGAATATGAAAAAGGACGAAACAAGGCAGAACAAGAGATTCAAGCTTACAATGATGAAATCATCCAGCAAGAAGAAGAATTACGTCAGCAACAAGAAGAATTAATTTCGACTCGTGAGCATGAATTGGTCGCTGAGCGTACGAAGACTTCTGCTCTAGAAGAAGAACAAAGAAGAATAAAAGCAGAGAAGGATCTTTTTGTTATACAGGAAGCTTTAAAGTATACGGCAGAAATTCAAAAAATTACATTACCAGGAAAGGAAGTTCTTAAAGATTTCTTTACTGAACATACCATCCTTTACAAACCTAAAGAGAATATCAGCGGTGATTTTTATTATGTGAATAATTACAATAAAACAACAATGGTTGTTGTTGGAGATTGTAAAGGACATGCTATAAGTGCTACTTTATTAACTATGGTGATTTCAGGATATTTTGATTCACTTCAAGAGTTACCTTACTACCCTAGTCTTTTATTACATAACCTTCATGATTATTTGATCAATGAATTAAATCAAAAAATGGAGGAGAAAGATCAATTAAGACACGAAGTCAACTTATCTATAGCTTATATAGAGGGTAATAATCTAATATATACATCCGCAAACGGAAGAGGTATTATTATTCAGGACCGATCAGTGAATGAGTTATCATTCACAGAATATCCAATTGGTAACAAATTTAATTCGCTTAGACATTATAAAGATATCGAATACACAATATCTCCAGACGATGTTATTGTAATGTATACAGACGGTTTAACGAACGTTGGTGAAACGGAAGAATCGAAAGACTTTTTTGATATCTGCAAAGAATTTTATGGTAAATATGAAAGCGATTGGAATGATAGCATACAGAAATATATCAAAGAAAAATTCTCTAAAGAGCAATTTGATGATATAACTGTATTGGCATTCAATCCGAATTAATTCTATTGATATCGTTCATAAAAAATATTCCATTACTAATTGGGAACTCCTTAAAATAATGTGTGCTCTCAATAAGCGATGGAATATTTTTTAATTTATAACGAGTCGAATAAGAGTTTCTAAAACAGAAGAACCTACTCTACCTCCTATCCATCCTACATACCATTCGATTGTTAGCCTATTTTACAGTATTGCATATATTATCAAAGATGTAGTCAATAACATCATCAATAACAACCCTGACATACAACCATCATTATTCTCTTTTTTTTCAGTAGCATGAGCAAAATGCTGAAGACCGATTTTACGTTCCTCTATAATTGATAATAATGCTAATTGCTCTTCTTTACTTAGATCGCTTGTCTTAACATCGGGTGTGTCAATATATCTTTTGAATTCAGCGATAAGTTCAGAATTTGATAATTGTCTGTATTTAGACTCTAATTCTTGTTGAGGGTCTTTATTCTCGATATTCTTTGTCTCTGAATTATCCGTTGGTTGTGTTGGTTGCTTGACTACTGGTTTACCATATGTCACTCTGAATTTTTTGGCTGTTGCAGCTAAATCAATGTCGTCATAAGAAGTATCTAGCACCTCATCTAATAGTTTCCAAATTATTTCAGATGCATCATCACAACTGTTTTCAAAACTAAAAGAAGTGCCTTCATCTGACACTTTTTCACCATTGTGTTCAATGATGTAACGTTTGACTTCTTTACCTTCTGTATAATTTATACTAAATGCCATCGATAATTCCGATAATGCAAAAGACAAAACATTATTCTCTTTAATTGGGTACGGCTCAATACACATATCAACATGTAAAAAAAGTAATGTACTCTTTGGCGTAAAGTATATATATGCTATACCTTCATCAGTCCAATTACTAGAAGCCGTTTCAAAGTTAACATCTTCGATATAATCAAAAGTAAGATTAAGATCGTTTTGTAATTCTACAAGCTTATTCTCATAGCTTGAATTTATAGCGAGTCCAGATATATTAAATCCCATAATTTTATTTTTAATGTTAATACTTATAGCCTTTGGCGATTTCTAGGCACTTCCTATCGATCTAAAGCAAAGCTAGATAAAAACCTTACTGAGAGCTGTTTACTATCATAAGTTATATACTTTATTGTTTGCCGTTTTTATACCCTCTTTTTTGCCTAATACTGTATGTTATTGCACTAATTAATCCTATCAATCCACCTAAGTAACTGAAATTGTGCATTGAACCTACCATAATAAAACTTCCTCTTTCAATTAGGTTATCAGGTAAAAACCAATTCGGAGGGTTATCTACTAAAAATATTTTACCGTATAAAAGTCCGATTAATCCGGTCAACAAAGCTATTCCTATTGTTAATAAAAAGGCCTTTAAAGAAATATTCAACATTTCTTTTCCGTTTCGGTGAATTAAACCAATAAAACCGAGAAATATTCCAATGATCAAACCTACCCACCAAGTGGCTAGTACCCCAACAATTGCTGCTCCGAGTCTTGGATTCGCTAATTCGATTTCTGGTGTTCTTATTGTTCCAATATTTTGTCCCATTCCCCAATTTTCAAGTCCAAATTGTATGAACTTAAATTTGGTGTAATACTCTTCTGATATTGAATACGTTATTTGGTCATGAATAACTCCATATATTCCACCTAGAATTGGGGCTATTATCAAAATCAGGATGAATGCTATTAGTTTGTTCATTTTTTAAATGTTTTACATAATTGCTAAACTTAGACCATCAGGTGTGTCATCCGATGGATAGAGAATAGCTTATGCTGCCATTAGTTTTTATTATTCATCTGGTAGTAGGACAACAAAAAAATCAATTACCAATGATGTTATTTCACCATTTTTGTCAATTCCCCAATATGCTGGATACATTCCATCACCGTAGCCTGACTGAAACATTGTGATATTTAAGTCAGAATTCGGAAGTTTAAAATTTACCCAATTACCATAGTCATTTGGATCATTTTGGTCTTTTGCACTTTTCTTAAATTCCATTGCAAATAAATCGTCATAAATATTTCCATTGGAATTTGACTTATAAAAGTCTTCTTGAAATTTTAAATATTCCACTCCCGCTTGTATGTCAAAAAAACCACCCAATCCAGCATCAACAGGAAAACCAAAAAAGTCTCCCTCTTCGGTCAATTCATTTATATCCTCTCCTTCTCGAACAGCTAAAACCCATTTTTCAGCTCTATGGTTATTAAATTGCAATTTTGCTATTGCATATCTGTCTCCAGAATTTTCTGTTTTAACTTCATAAATTTTGATTGGATATTCTCCACTTTTAACCTCTTGATTTAGCGGTTGCATTTCAGGCGTTACTAGTGGATCACATACAACAATTTTTCCAGAAGGCACTTTCAATTCTCCAATGTCAATTACTGTAATCGGCATTCCTTCTATTGAGTCATTGTCAAAAACTTTATTGTAATCTGTATGAGATAGTACTTCAGACTTTTTCTGATTTTTCTTTTTAAATATGTTGAGCATTTCTTGGTCTTTCTTTTCGTTATTTTTTTGTTGAGTATTACAAGCCACAACACTTAAAATCAAAAGACAATTTATTATTAGATTTTTCATTCTCACTATTAATTAGCTAGTGTATTCTTTATTAATTATATTTTATACATGAAAAAAAAACAGTGAACCTAGTACTATTTTTGACTTTAATTTCATTCGAGATAAACCAATTTAATATTTTCTTTATTAGAATATCATGGTTTTTAATTTCATGACTACTACATGTATTTAATATTTTTTGTTCTGATGTTAAGACAAAAGAAAAGTATACTTTTGTAGGAGGTAATTTATCATAATCTTTTGACCATAAAACATTCTTTAAAAATACCTTATTTAATTTTGATTGATTAAAACCAATAATATCGTCTTCTCCATATGAATGAAAAATTTGTTTTTTTTCAATACTATCCAACTCACACTGTCTTGCTTTTAGAATTGAATCCTTAGACCCTTGACTATATGAATAGTTTATATTAAGAGCTAATAATATTATTAAAAGAAAAAGCAATTTATTCATTTCTTCGTTTTTTAAAGACAAATTTCATTGAATTACTTTTATAGACTAATCTCGAAATTTAGTTGCCAAAAAACACTATAATAGCTAATGTAAAATGCGTTTCAATGCTATTTACATGATGTTAGTATCTTTTATATTTAATTCACTTTATCTAAAATTATAATTTCTGGTTCATAGTCTTCTGGAGATTCTACATACTTAACATCTTCTTCATCTACTATCGTGGAGTGAATTTTCAAATTAAAAGATTCTTTTTGATCATAATCTCTAGCCAACAAGTGCCAAGTGATTTTAATTTCATTGACATTTTCTTCTGTTCTAAAACAAATCTGGTCTAATTCAATAAAATCCTTTTGAACTAAAACCTTGTAGTCAGGAATAAAAACAGCATCGGTTTTATTATTGAATATCACGTTATAATCATATTTCTCAAAATCAATATATGAAGTGTTTTTATTTACAGTATCAGCACAAACAACATTTTCGAACTTTAAGTAAACTTTGAAATCCTCCAATACTTTTAATCCATTATTCCTTAATATTAAGTTTATCAAGCAAATGCTTTCATTACTAGATTTAGTAGACCCAAAGTACATGTCCATTGAATGATGAACAGGTTGTGAATTGTTTTCGAATGGATTTTGAAAATTTAATTTCTTTATATGTTCACCGTTTATAAAGTTTATAAAATCTTCAAATGAGTCAACTTTTGGATCAAGGAATTGAACTTGAAGGGGGGTGGGAGGAAGATCCTTAAGGATTGATTTGTAATCAATCTTCCTCAATTCTTTTATGTCCTTGTATATTGTTGTTTTCCTTATGAATACTGGGTTTAATCTAGTTCTTTCATTATGTGAAAAACTTAGAGATACGTCCTGAAGAACAGGAATATTTATTTTATTCTCCTTGACTATTTCAAGCCAAGAGTTCTTATGTTTCTTAAGGGCTGATGGGGAAAGTTTTAGTCCTTTAGGATGTCCTGCAAAATAGTGTCCTGCATCAGCATGACAATCAAAACATAAAAGAATAGCATTCTCAAGAGTATCTTCTCCGCCTTGAGCTTTGGCCTCTATATGGTGAACTTCTAAATTATTCCCTTTATGTTGATGACATACGCAACAATGTCGTGCAGCTAAGGCACTGATATCTTCTTTTATTTGATTTGAAAAGCTCAATGTTTTTATTTGATATGTAGAGTAGAGCCTGATAGCTCTCTCAGTTTAAATAATTATAAATGTAATCATTTTGAGAAAACTATCAGAACCCCTTCATCAAACCGTACGTGAAGTTTTCCCTCATACGGCTTACCGATGGATTTCTTTGTTTGATATTCATAAGAATCTACCCAATAAGGGTGATGCTTAAGTAGCTAATTTAAACGCCTTATTTTCTTTTCTTACTTATACAAACATATAGTAGCATTTAGAACCATCATAACAGATCTCCCACGTTCCGTCACGTTCCGTCACTTTCCATCTATAACCACGCCATCCCTATGACTCCAGTAAATCATTGTACTTCACGTTACTGTTTATTCATACAATGTAACAGGGTTCGAGACCGTCAAAACTCTCCCCATCTTAGCTTGCCTTTTCGAAGCTACTTTGGGCTTGGTTATTTTGAGCTCAATGAACTTCAGCTATCCACCTCACGGCGATCACTTTCAGTAACTCTTCTAAGTGAACAGTAAATTACTCAGGTAGGATTTTCACCTACTGGAAAGCCACAACATCCTGGCACACTAATGATAAATTGTATGAGTAGTGGCAGAGTATGTGGCACTTTCCTATCAAACCGCTAAGTAGTTTGAACAGAATACAAGCCCTGATATTTAGTACTTTACCTGCCAGAACGTTGTGATTTTAATTCTTACCCAATTAAGAATATAACATTAGTATAGAGCCAGTAACTTATTAATAAAACTGTTATAATGATTGCTGTAATTTTAAGTGGCTTATTCTTAATGGCAATTGCAATTAGTAAAAAGCTGAAATTTTGCAAAATCCAAAAACCACCTTGTATATATTTGGTTGCTCCTTCATACCAATTAGTATCTAGTTTTTGTATTGTAAATTGAGCAATAGCTGATATAAATGCAATTATTATGAAAATAAAAAGCAAAGTATCTGTTATCCCATTATCAGATTTTGACTCCGATAATATATTCAAGTTTGTGCCACAATTTCTACAGAATTGAGCACTCTCTTCATTTTGTGTTTGACATTTTTGACAATACATAATTTAATTTTATTTAGTTATAATGTTTTTAATTCGATAACCTGTGTATTTGCAGCTTTATCTCCTAATCTTCTGCCATTTTCAGATGCTAGAACAATAATTGGTTCAATTAACCATCCAATAAGAGGTATTAAACCTAATAACACCATTATCAAATTTCTTAAAAATGATTGTCCTAACGAACAAGGTGCATTTTGGGGAAGATAGACTACCATTAGTCCAACAGCTTTTTTGCCCCAACTCTGTCCCTTACCGATACCATCTTTGATAAAGCTATATGTCAAAGGAATTAAGTATAGAAATCCTGCCAAGATAAATAAAGGAATGGCTTCATCACTATTATAATAGTCTTGAAGTTTTACCATACCAATCATATAGAATATTAAAGATGGTATAGCAAATCCAGTGGTAATTAGACCATCTAATAAAGAAGCTAAAAAACGATTCCCCAAAGAAGCTTTTGAATATGTGCCATTAAAATTGAATTGTTTTGAAATGTTTTGTTCATTAATGTCAAACCTAAGTGCTTCTGGTATTACTGCTCCACCATCTTTAGGGCAAAATTTTGTTTCGATTGAATATTCTGTTCCACACTTTACACATTTTGGTATTAACTTATCAGGTGAAGTCAATTTAGAACCGTCAATATCACAAAATTTAGAACCTTCAGGAAATGTCTTGTGGCATTTAGGACACATTGGATTTTCAATAATTTCAAGTTCTAAATTACGGCCACAATGTTGACAAAATTTTGATCCAATTGCAAATTCTTTACTGCAACTAGGACAATTGTATTTCTTCATATGTTTATCTGTTAGTTTCTCTGTTTCTTATTTTTACCGCTAACATACTGGCTAAACTACAACCAGCATATCCGTCATCTGGTGGATGGTTATTAGTTATTAATAATCAAAAATATGTTCTATTTCAATTCCTTTTGTTTTCATTCTTTTTATAAAAGGAATTAATTCAGAGACATGCATAAAGTACACGAATCTTTTAGAGCTATTATCTGTAACAATATTGGATTTGTAGAGTACCTGTATTTTATCTTCATGTAGTGAGATATCTTTTGGTGCAATAATACTCACAAGAATTTCGTCATTCCCACCAATGTTATGAATCTGAATATCTTCATCTACTAGTCGAATTAAATTGGTTGTGAAGGCTCCCCAACGCTCAATAGCAAGAAGATACATATTGTCCTTTTTAGTATAGACTTTGACTTCATTGTTGGTAGATATTTCACCTGAGGAGGTTGCTAGCACATAGATGTCAGTCACAGGCTCTTCATAGGTTGAAGTGGCTGCCCATTCTATGAGTTTTCCATAACCTGCCTTAAGCAAGAATTCGAAAGTAAAGAGGGTCTTGCGTTCAAACTTTCTCAACCAGTTGCTGTCTTTGGTATTTGAAACACTCCATACTTTACCTATCCACGGAAGAAAATCAAATTCGTACCATGCCGTTTGATAGATAAAGTCGCTATAAGCACGATGAGCTTGGTTGATCATTTCTTCTTCATCCGAATTGATACCGTTATGGAGGTAACTAAAGACTTTGCCGATTGTGTTCTCATAAATGATTTTAATGGTGTACTCTAGCGTTATAGATACACCAATAACTTGCAGCATAGTGATGTACTCTTCGTTTGTGGGATATGCTTCTGAAACTAGCTTTAAGGAACGATCATAAAGTGACCAATATTCATCAATAGATGCATAGAAAGGGAAGTCAGAAGGATTAGCCCCTGATGCTAGGTAGTCAGCATATTCTTTAGGGTTAAAAACTAAATACCACTCTGGAACTGTTAAAATAGTTTGTTCTTCGTTGCGATAGTAGCCCTTAATATTATTGCCTTCTTTTTCGATTCTATTAGCAATGTAGGGATTGTATTTATCAAGTAACTTATTATTAAACCGGTGTTGAGGATCAATACTATCTTTTAAAGAAAAATATGTACTGGCATTTGGGTAACCTTTGTTGAATTGGTCAACTGTTGCATGTGGTTGATAAGGAAGATACCAAGTGCCTCCTTCGCTAAGGATAGCATCCGTCATAGCCTGCGTCCATTGTTTCACATTTTCTTTTGCTTCATCGCTAGTTCCTTGCTTGTAGTAGATAACTAAAGCGATAACTTCTTCAGGAGCCCAAGAAAGTAGTGATTCCTTATCGGGGTAGGCATGACGTAAGGAAACATTAATGACATTTACATCAAACTGATCGTAAACGGCTTTCATTTTTGGAATGAAGGACTCGATGTTATTTATTGGAATAAAGTATTCTTGTAATACATAAGTCGATTCTTTCCTTGATTTAGGTTCAAGTTCATTGACATCATAACTAGCCTCTTTATTTCTCCATGTTACAACTTCATTGCTATAAAGATATGGGTCAATGATTTTTCGTCTTATCCATTTACCAAAATTCCCCCACGAAACAACTTTTAATAATCGGTGTTCCAGGCTGTAATCAAGCCCTGTTGGTGTAACTCTGATGGTATCGGTTAACTCTTTATCCGTTTCGACCCAAGCTACGTTATTCACTTCATTAAAATGAGGAGGATATAAGTCTCCGTTTTGGAAAATTACTTTTTTATTATTTCTAATGTTCTCGTTGAAAAAGGAGAGGTAGTCTTTGACTTCAACCAAATTGGTTTGTCTTTCGACTTTAACGTTTTTCTCCAGCTGTAAGGTAGTTTCTACAATGGTTCCAATACCTCCGTAACCACCTATAGCAGCATTAAAAATGTCTGAATTTTCGGTTCTATTCGCAGTAATTAGTTTTCCTTCGGAAGTGACTAGTTTAATATTTAGAACAGATGAAATGATTGGTCCATGCCCAATATAACGTCCATGACAATTGACCGATATAGAACCACCAACCGTAAAGTTGGCGTAAGTCTGCATAATTTTAACAGAGAGATCGTATGGGTCGATGTAATTTTGAAGATCTCTCCATGTAATACCAGGCTGTACTGTGATTTGTTTCTTTTCTGTATCGAGATTTAGTACTTGGTTGAATTGACGCATGTCAATATGGAGACTGTTGTCAAAAGCCACTTGCCCTCCCATACTATAGCGACCACCGCCAACAGAGATAGGGCCAGTAGTTGATTGAATAGCATTGATAATATCTTCTACATTAGATGGTTGAACAACATTGCTTACTTGTATCGGATTAAGTTGAGTAATATCATTTACCAATTTATTTTCCAAGATCTTGTCAAAAGTTGGGTCACCAGCAGTTTTAATAATGATTATGACAGAGATGATATAGACCACAAAAGCATAAAAAGGAATAGTATATCTTTTCTTTCGGTGGATGAATTTAAAAAACTTACCAGGAAGTCTGAATAAAAATTGGATTAGCTTTACGGTTAGTTTCATGAAGTTTGAGTTTTTGTAAATAACATTAATGCATTTTTAGTAGGATCACCATCTTGAAAAAGTGTTTGTTTTTCAAATTGAAAACCGATTTTCTCAATGAACTGAATAATAAAGTCTAAAGAATAGAAATTTCTGGTTTCATTCTCATTGTATTCCCACGTTTCTCGGGTGCCCATATTAAAAACATCATGTGCAAGAGCTACAATAGTTTCTTGGTCTTTATCATGACAGTCATGGTCTCTTAAGATGAGTTTTCCACCCATTCTCATGGTATCACGAATAGAGGAAATGAATGTTTCCCTTAGGTCAACAGGACAATGGTGAAAGCCTATGTAAACTGTTACTAAATCTAGACTTTCATTCTCTATAATTTCCGAGTATTTGGTGTTGTAATCAGCTAGCGGTATATACTCTGCTCCAATAAATATTTGGCCTCTGTCAACCATTTCGGTCAGTGAATAGCCTGGTTTTTTACCATCTGCGTAATACCTATTACCTTCAATGTTGACTTTCTCTTCTAAGTAATCAAGGTAGCGACCAGAGGAACCGATTTCTAAATAGCCATTATAAGTGGCACCTGATTCTAATAGCATTAAACTTTGTTTTGCCATTTCTTCCTTTTGTTTAAGCAGGGAAGGTAATTCATATTCAAATACAGAGAAGAAAGAGCTTATGTCACCTAGTTTAGATTGAGTATCTAAGTAGATTTCTTTGTCACTGGAGTTATTGTTAGTCGATTCTGAAATAAGTTTATGCAACTCGTCTTCAGGAAATAAGTTAAAGACATTCTTTAAGAATTTAAAGAACTCCAATTTAAGCTTATTACTTGAATAGATATGCTTGAAGTTACTCCACTTGTCTGATATTGAACCAATAAGATTTGATGGAAAGAATATGGAGGAAGTACTTAGTAATCCAAATAACATTAAAAAATTTTTTCTATTCATAGTTTGTTATTAAGTCAACGTTAAATGTAAAAAGCGTTTTAATGCTTTTACATAGTGTTAAACAAAAGCTTCGCTAGCTAAAGCCCACAATCTCTTACCTTTATACCTTAATTGATTTTGTGATTAATAGTTTAACTAAGATGAAAAAAGGACAATTGTCGAAAAAGTGAAACGTGTTGTTCCTAGTTTAAAAAACATGCTTGATCAAGTGTATCAAAACATGACTCTTATTGGAAAGTCTTCTTCTACTTTTCAAAACTACATCAGTACTATCGCTAGTATTTCGTTGTAGTTTAAAGGATCCATTTGAATTTTCCGACGAACAAATTAATAATTATCTGCTTCTTCTCAAAGAAAACAAAACACTTCTTTCTCGTTTTTTTGCTTATGAAAGTAAGCATAATCTTTACACCCTCTACTTGTTAAAATCAGATACTTTTGAGTGAAATTCTTTGTTTAAAAATACTCAGAAGAAGATGGTCTTAGAATGATTGAAAAATGAGTTACAAAAAAGACCTTTCAAATAAATGAAAAGTCTACCCTAAGTTCCATACAGACATCGATGTGTAACCCACCGCCTTTGTTCAACTAGGGCTTAATCTCCTAACTCTGTCTATTTCTACGATAACTATATTATTAGATTAGTTAAGATAAATTTAGATGGTAAGGTTTGAGATACGTATACTATATATTGATTTTTCCTTTCTCAATAAGATAAACTGAATCTGCTAAAGAAAAATAATGTACTTGAATACATATAATAAGTTAGAAAAATCGTGAATAATAACCCAAGCAAAACAAAATCATTCTCCACCCTCTCATTTATTTATTATCACCAAAATAATATATGGATAATAGTTCACTTGCCAAGCCAATTGTGAACATAACATTCCCAATAATCAAATATGCGATTGACAACAAAAAGCCTGAAGTCATTCCAAATACTTTACCATTCCAATACATACCAATAGTTATTGCTTGTATTAGAACTTTAAATCCATTAAAAATGATTCTTTTTCTTTCCCATCAATTTATTGACTCAAATGCTTTTTCATTTCTATTTGTTTCAAATCTATAAGCTAGTAATTTTTCATTCATCATTTTCTCTTATTATGGTAGCTACGGTTAGTATAAAATGTGTAGCGATCAAAGGAGCTATGAATTTTATACATTGCTGTGAGAAATTTATTTTTTTATTTTCAATTTAACAGTGTCTATTAAAATTCTATTGCCTTTAATAGGATATAATGTTCTTATATCAATCCAACTTCCTTCTTGATTAATTAAAATAGTTTTATCAGTCATTTCAAACCATATTTCAAATTCTACATTATTTGAGTCAGTAGGATTAACAGTAATAAGATATTGATTTGTTTTTTCGGTTTCCTTAATTAAAATACTATCGTCTTGAGTTATTAAATTAATATCATTGTCTCTTATTGAAGTAACTTTAAAGTCCGGTACTTTTGTATACAGAATTTTTCTTTCACCAATTTTCAAATCTGGAAATTCTTTGAATTCAGGGTACCAGCTTTTGATTATTACTTTAGGTTTTCTATCCAGTCTTATTGTATCCTGTCCATAGCTAAGTGATGGCAAAAAGAGTAAGATTAATGATATTAAGGTTGAATTTATATTCATTTTTTCACTTTCTCAATAGAGTAGAGCCTGATAACTCTCTCAGTTTAAATAATTATAAATGTAATCATTTTGAGAAAACTATAAGAACCCCTCATCAAACCGTACGTGAAGTTTTCCCTCATACTGTTTACCGATGGATTTCTTTGTTTGGTATTCATAAGAATCTACCCAATAAGGGTAATGCTTAAGTAACTGATTTATACGCCTTATTTTCTTTTCTTAATTATACAAATTGTTGCCGCCAGTACTTCGTTATTTCATTAATTTTTTTAATCGAGTTTGATAGGATTGAAAATAGTTCGTCTGTGTTTTCTTATCTAAAAATGAAGAAAAGATCAGTTGTTCTACCAAATCAGACTGATTAAACATTGTATTTATTATGTCATCGTAAATCAATTCACTAATTCCTGCTTTTTCTGATAATATTTTAATTTGTGAAATAACTTTTCCTTGGGTTAGGCTTTTAGGTAAAAGTCCATCTTCTAAAGCAAAATCTTTATCTTCAATATGTATCCTGCTATTTACCAAGTCGTAAGCTGGACTTAATTTAAAATCACCCATTGGGGTTTCTATTAAAGAAAAGTTCTTAAAATGAGCATCCCCGTTCGAGAACAAGTAATTGAAGATGATTATTTTCAAGAGTTTCGGAGCCTCTAAAGGGTATGCAGGAACATATTTTTTTAGAATTTGAAATAATTCGTAGTAATTTCCAGTATACTTATAATGTTCTCCATGTGTTTGCGGTGTTCTTCCCGAAAGTGAAGCAAAGTCTTCTTGTGCTAGTTTAGAACCATCCTCTTTTAAGTCAAACCTCTTTGTTATATAGGCTGGAGAAACATTTTTGAAAAATATTAATGCGTTTTCAGCAGTTTCTATTCCATAAACTTGTTTTGCAATCTGCATTGTCAAATGCTCGTTAGCTGGCATACTTTCTTGTCTTTTTCCAGCACTTGGAATAGGTTTTAGGATGTATTCTCCTTGTTCTCCTTCGCTAATCAGGCGCAGTTTGTTTTTGTCGAGCAATACAGAAAACTTTTCCTGTACACCAGAAATAGACATTCGTTTTCGATTATTATCAAATAATTCATCCGTTTCGGAGTTCGTTGTTGGTGAATCATAAGGTAATATATGATTCACCTTTTTTCCTTTAAACACTTTAGACAGGCAAGCTCTACTATATGTAGTATGTCCTTTAGATAATGTTCCGGGGCAATATTTAATTTCATCCAAATTCATAGTACTATTCTACTTTTAAAACTTTTATTGCACCTATATTATCGTTCTTTGCCGTTGTTATTAGCAAACCAAAATAATCATTTCTGTCCAACCTGTTTAGCTTACAAACTATCTGTTTGTTTGAACCCTCTGGCAACATATTATAAAAAAATGGAAACAAAAACTCTGAATGATATTCTTGTTGTGACTTTGGGAATGTTAAACTAACAACTGGCTTGCTTTCATCGCTTATCCATGAATTATCATATTTAAAAGTAAAAGAACCATTGTCATGTTGAATCAACATACCTGCCTCTTGATTTTTATACAATATTCTTGCTTTCCTCATCCGTAATAGTTGTTTTAACCTTTAAGCATATTTCCAATCCTAATACATCAGCAATTTTCTGAATAGTTTGTAACGTTGGATTACCTTTACCACTTTCAAATTGTTTTAGCGTCCTTAACCCTACTCCTGAAAGTTTAGCCAAGTTCTCTTGATTGACTTTTAGGTTTTCTCTACGTTCTTTTATTGTTTTAATTAACTTTTCTGAGTGCATTATAAAGCTCTTTTACCTGTAAAATTACTAATTAATCTAATTCGCATCAAACAAAAGTGCTTTTAAGTGCACTTTTTAGATGAATTACTTGATAGCTATTTTAAACAATAGATAAAGGGGCAATATATAGCACTTTTTACTTGTATTGGCAGCAACGCAGTTTAGCGTAAGTCTGATAAGTTTCTTTCCACCCATCACATTCAATGGTTATTTAATTTTTTATTTAGTTCTATTTTCATCACTTTCCAAAGCGAATAAAAAAGTAACAATATTGCACCCAACTCAACTAAAATTACTAAATAACTTTGTCTAATTGGATCAGAATTTCCTTCGTACGTCACAACTATCAACATGCTAATAGCAATCAAAAATGGAAATAGTATTATTTCGGAAAGCCTATTCACTAATTTTTTCAATCCAAAATACTCCAAAATCCCTACTGCTATAAATACTGGTACAATTACATATAAAATCAATAAGTAATGAAATCAATATTTTAGACCACTGAATATTCCTTGAACTTCAGCTATCAAAAGAATCGACAGAATCAAAATTTGGATTACAATAGATATAGATAAAATTATTTTAGTGATTTTATTCGTCATTAACCTAATTGATATATTACTGGTAACGTTAAGTGTATGATTTCGTAAGGGATTGCGGACTTTAAACTTATCAAGTTACCACCCAAAATTGATGCGGGTATACCGCTCGAAAACCTCTAAAACCCTTATGAATTATACACATTGTTATAGCCTTGTTGTTTTCATTTCTAAATGACTTTTACCTAATACATCTTATTTTTCAATTCGAGTAGCATCATCCCATTTGTCTGTTCTAAATGATGACGCAGGTAGAAGATTGGTGTCAAAAAGAGTTCCAACTACCCAGTTGTACCAGGCATATCTTACTGCTACAGGATTCGGTACTTTATCACTTTGTACAAAAACTTTTTTGCGCATAACAATTTCTGCATTGGCAGGGTAAAAAATCTTATCTTTTCCTGCAATCTCAAATCCTTCTAACTTATTATACGAATATAGCCCTGTCTCGGCATTTTTAAATTTTAAAACTAATCCACCATCTTTTATCTCTTGAGAATCAAATATTGGAGCAGCAAAATCTACCGTTTTGTATCCATAAGTTTGATTAAGTGCATTGAATAATAATCTGTCAGCGACTTCTTTCTTTTTAGGAGGATGAATGCAAAAATCATCTCCAATATCCATGGTAATAGCAATACCCGAATTTGGAATCAAATCCAAACATTGTATTTGAGTTTCGCGAATAAAGGCTGAGTTATCAACAGATTGAAAAGCATCGTTATTGCCATACATATAAGGAGCAATTTGTACGTAATAAAATGGGAAATTACCAATTCCCCATCGTTGACGCCAATCTTTCACCATTGCTGGGAAAAGTTTTTTATAATTCTCTGGTTCCATTCTGTTAGACTCTCCCTGATACCATAATGCTCCTTTTATGGTATATTGAGTTAGTGGATTAATCATCGCATTAAACAAGGCTGTTGGAATATGATTTGTCTTTTTTGTAATATCTAATTCATCAAGACTGACTTTTTGATAACCGTTCATCACATCTTTGCTTATCCATGCCTGAACCGAACTGCCGCCCCAAGAAGTATGTATTAACCCTACAGGAACATCTAAAATCTCTTGTAACTGCTGCCCAAAGAAATAGGCTATAGCACTATAGCCTAAAACACTCTCTGGAGAGGCTTGTTGCCAAGCTGTATACTTCTCAACATCTTTTAACGGAGTCTTTGAGCCGACTCTACCAACTGAAAATAGTCTTAAATTCGGATTATTTGACTTTGTAATAGCCATAACAGAACCAAAGGTAGGTTGTCCATTATAACCTTTCATCGGTTGTTGCATATTCGATTGCCCTGAACACAACCATACTTCACCAAACAAAATATTCTCTAATAAAATATCTGATTCCTTACTGGTGATTTTTATCGTTTGTGGTGCTTTGCTGTTGGTAGTTTGTACTTCAACTGTCCAATTCCCCTCCTTGTCCGCTTCTATATTCAATTGTTCATTCAACCAGGATGCATTGATGGTGATTTTCTCTTTTGCATCAGCCCAGCCCCAAAGCATAATTGTAGTATTGCGCTGCAAAACCATATTTGACGATACAATAGCAGGAAGTTTAACCTCTGCCATAATTGATTGCACAAATAGCAGATTAAATGTTGTTGTTAGAATAATTAAAGATACTCTTCTCATTTTTTTAAATTATTTTCTTATTAAATATTGCTCATCCTTTTTTCACAATAGGCTAGTAGAGTAGAGCCTGATAGCTCTCTCAGTTTAAATAATTATAAATGTAATCATTTTGAGAAAACTATCAGAACCCCCTTCATCAAACCGTACGTGAAGTTTTCCCTCATACGGCTTACCGATGGATTTCTTTGTTTGATATTCATAAGAATCTACCCAATAAGGGTGATGTTTAAGTAGCTAATTTAAACGCCTTATTTTCTTTTCTTACTTATACAAACATATAGTAGCATTTAGAACCATCAATACATTTTATTCGGCCGATAGGACTAAGCCAGTACCGAGTATTACAGTGCTATATCTACATATCCAAAGTAGAGCTCCTTCCCTAACTCAAGGTTATGTTGTCCTTAAGGTCGAGCAGTACTATGAGCTCCTCCGACTTCTGTTATTACCAGGCTGAATTTCGCTATACTTATATCAGCTTGTTTAAGGTGGCCAACCTTTGAAATAACAGATCTCCCACGTTCCATAACTTTCCATCTATAACCACGCCTTCCCTATGACTCCGGTAGATCATTGCACTTCATGTTACTGTTTATTCATACAATGTAACAGGGTTCGAGACCGTCAAAACTCTCCCCATCTACGCCTGCCTTTTCGAAGCTACTATGGGTTCACACTTGCGTATTACGGCTTGGTTATTTGAGATCACTGAGCTTCAGCTATCCACCTCACGGCGATCACTGTCAGTAACTCTTCTAAGTGAACAGTAAATTACTTAGGTAGGATTTACACCTACTGGAAAGCCACAGCATCGTGGCACACTAACGTGAATACTAAACTACGTGAGCGGTTGCGTCAACCGTGATTGGAGTTTAGTTGATGTTATATGCTTTTTCATATCGCACCATTCAAAAAGTCTGTGAATTTGTCATCATATTTTATGTCGCTGGTTATTTTCTTTAGCAAAGATGAATGCTTTTCAAACGCCTTCTTACTTTTTTCAGATTTGATATTTACACTTTTTCGTTTTAACATTTCTTCCAAAGCTTCAAATAAAAGAGGGATAAGTTGAGACCATTCTTGAAAAGGAATTTTCATTGTTTTGAATGTATTAAAACGATACATAAATTCCTGAAAGGTTTTGGCCTGTGTGCTTACTTCGAAACGCTTTGGCTCACCGAAATGTCTGCCGCTGAGTTCTACAAATATGAAAAAAGCTAAAGTGTTCAGCCTTGTGAAACTTAATTCAGACGGGCCAAAAGAGATACATAACTGAATCCAATCGAAGAGATCTTTGTCCAAGTTTTTTCCATAGGACGAAGAAAAAGTTCCGTTATCCTGCTGGTCCAGTATATTTAAATCCAAATTGGGCATTTTCTAGTTAATTATTGCATATAACATTGAATAAACGCCATGGCGTTTATCCACCCAAATTTTCCGGATATACACCATATGGCACATATCCATTAGTAAAGTTTGCATTTACAATCTACCAATCAACTTTAAATTTTCAAAGTTGAATGATGATAATTCTAATATAGAATACAAATAACTAATTATTGAAGATCAATTAATTAACTATTCTTCATATTTATATTATTCATAAAATAAGGAATTCGATTTTGCTAGTCGTGTTTTACACGAGTATTACACGACTATTTTTCTCAACTCTTTAAACTCATATCATCCTCACCATCGCCCCACTCCTCGTACAAACAAAAGCAGATAACTCCACCGCCTCTTCATGTATTTGCTTTAATGTTTTCGATTGAAGCCATCCAACCACCAATGCAGCAGTAAAAGCATCTCCTGCACCTACCGTATCCACAACATTTACTTTTGGAGTGGGTAAAAATGAGGTTTCATTTTCGGTACATAGATAAGAACCTTCTGTTCCCATCGTAAGGGCCACGACATTTAGATGATAGTTTTTAATAAGTTGTGATAGGATTTCTTCGGTAGTTCCTCGAAGTGAAAATAGTGATTTCATTAACTCCAATTCATCTTCATTCAGCTTAAAAATAGATGCCGATGTTAAACACTCTTCAATTAAATCTTTAGAATAATAAGATTGTCTGATGTTGATATCAAATACTCTTAGGCATGTGGAAGGTACTATTGAAAGTAGTTTGGAAAGGACTTTTCTATTATTTGCACTTCTCTGACTTAAAGTACCGAAACATAGGGCATCAGCTTGTCTGAATTGATCGATAGTTTGATTGGATAATTGAATATCATCCCATGCAACATTTTCATGAATGATGTAGGAAGGAATACCTTGATCATCTAACTCCACAGACACAGTACCTGTTGGAAGATCTGAGATCGATAACTCTGCCTCCACCTTATTATTTGATAATACCTCCTTGATTTCATAACCAAGAGGATCATTCCCGATACTACTTATGCTAATGGCATCTGCTCCTAATTGAGTACAATGATAAATAAAGTTTGCGGGTGCCCCACCTAATTGTTTGCCTTGTGGAAGTAGATCCCAAAGGATCTCGCCGAAGCCGAATATTTTGTGTTTGCTCATTATGATGGAAAATATCTTTAGAGAAGTATTATAAAATACAATAACATAAAAACCTTATTTCTGTTGAATTACAGAGATAATTTTTATTTAAAGAAAACTGAGCTTAATCATTAGTAATTCACTAATAATCAAGCCCAGAAAAATTTATCTATATCATTAATATACGGAGTAAAAACGTATCTTAAAGAATTGATTATTTTAAATGTTCTGTTGAGCTATTTGAGGTACGATATAAATGAAGTAAGCTATCCATTTCAACTATTTTATCAGGATATTTTTCATATAGATTTACTCTTTGTTCTGGATCTTCTACCATATTGAACAAAAGTCCTTTTGTTTTGAAATTAGGATAATTCGTAATTTCATCAAAGGCTTTTGGTACCTTTTTATGGCCTCCAGTTGATTTATTAATAAAAACCCAATCTCCTTTTCTAATACCCCATATAGATTTATAAGTATTATGAATGGTCGCTTCTCTTAAGGGAGTATTATATTTTTGATCTGTAATTACTGGAGTAAAATCATAGCTATCTGGAGCTGCTTTTTCCGTAAGTTCAGCACCTGTTATATTAGCCAATGTCGCCATAACATCTACTTGTGAGATCACTTCATTAGAAACAGAATTTGGTTTAATATTTCCAGGCCATTTAATAATAAATGGGACATGGTGTCCTCCTTCCCAAACATCACGCTTCACTCCACGAAAATTACCCATACTAAAATGATCATATTCTACAGCTCTTTCGTAAGCATAAGCTTCAGTTCCATTATCTGCACTAAAAATAATAATTGTATTATCTTCTAGTCCTTTTTCTTTTAAAGTTTTCATTACCTGTCCAACAACCCAATCTGTTTGAAACATATAATCTCCATAGCCTCCAGCTTTAGATTTACCATCGAATTCATCGTTAGGGATTATAGGAGCATGTGGAGAAGGTAAAGCGAAATAAAGAAAAAATGGTTGATCTTTTTTCTGGTTTTGAAGCCAATCTACTGTTCTATTAGTAAGTGTTGGTAAAACTTCATAAGGGTTCCAATCTTTTACTTTAGGACCAAGACGAAATTCCCACCTTCCTTCTTTTGTATCAAAACCAACACTATCCATGTCCATGTCTTCCGAAGGTGCTTCTAAAATTCTATCATTTTCTATCCAAGCATATGGAGGAAAGTTAATTGTTCCATCTCCAAAATAGTAATCAAATCCTCTGTCTGTTGGTCCACCTTTAATTGGTTTACTCCAATCAAAATCTTTATTGAGATACATTTTTTTCATTTTCCCCCATAGCATTGCTTCACCTGAAGGTTCATTTTCAAACTCCCAATCCCAACCTAAGTGCCATTTTCCAATACATGCCGTTTTATATCCTTGTGTTTTTAGAACTTGTGGTAACGTGATATCTGAATCTTTAAAAAAGGGTGCCCCAAAAGAATTTATTATATCATGTTGTCTACGCCAATGATAACTACCTGTAAGTAATGCAAACCTACTTGGAGAACAAATACCAGAGGAACTGTGAGCATCAGTAAACCGCATACCTTCAGTGGCTAATCTATCTAAATTTGGTGTTGGTATTTTAGAATTAGGGTTTTGAATATTGAGATCTCCATATCCCATATCATCAGCATAAATAATCACGATATTGGGTTTCACTTTTTTATTTTCTGAACAACTGAACGACGTAAATAATCCTGTTGATATTAGTAATAGTTTTAATAGTTTGTTCATACAATTAGTTATAATTTTGTTATTTAATTTAGTTGTGGTTACAAAAGCACAACTATTACATCTTTAAAGTCTAGCTATTTTTTACACATCATTTTGAAAAATCATAGCAAATATTGATCGATATTTACTTGAGAAGTACATTACTATATTTAACAGGTAAGATTACTATTCTAAAATAACTTTTTATAACATATTTGGAAAGTTTACCTAAAAAGGTATCAAATTCTCTTCTGAATATTGATACCTTCTACAACAACACTTAAAAATAAAACACATCAGTTGTTAAAATAATCTATACTATTGATACCATTTATTAATCAATTTCTATTCTACCTACTGAAACACAATCTCATTCGGTATCACCCCTACCTGAAAAGAATCCAACTTCACACCCATGTCGCTGTACCTAAAGACCCAACCTTTTTGGACATAATCTATGGCATCGGTCACATAAATCTCGTTATTTCGAGGATTGACTCCTAAGCCATAAAACAGTCTCTTGCCTTTGGGAACAATCACTTTTCTCTCAAAATGATCTGCGTAAATATCTTGTTGGATGACGTCCCTTTGAATAAAGTACAATTGATCTCCTTCCTTATTTATTCTTAATCGAGAGGGCATACTCAAGTAATCATTGGCACTTAAAGAGAAAGATTTTGTGATACTAAACGTGGTAGGATCTACTTGCACTAAGGCCGGCTGAAGTTCTTCCAAACCACCATTACACAACACCCATAACATATTATCTTTGTCCTTTACAATATCAATTGGCCCAATCGGCAGCTTTAAACTATCAATAATTTCATCGGTGTTGGTATCTAATTTAAGGAGAAGCTGACCGCCTTTTCTTCTATCAAATACTGTTTTGGTCTCGGTAACATACACATACTGACCTAGCTGACACATCTTCTCTGTCCATCCAGTGGAAGCTATATTTTTAGTCACTTCATTCTTCTCTAAATCCACCACATAGATTTTATCAGAATATAAGTCGGTCACATAAGCTTTCTTTTCATCCACCTGATGTAAATATCTTGGACTACTGTTCGGAATCTCTATTCTATCGATCCACTTCCCTGTCGTTTCCTCCATAATATCAATGCGGGCAGAGTTATTGACACAAATGTAGGCTTCATCACCAATTAAAGTCATGGATTGTGCCACATTGCCCAACTCGAAGTTATTGATACTCTTATATAACTCATTATTTACCGTATCCGAATCGTAACGTTTGTGAGATAAAGTGGCTACTCCCCAATCGAAATTCCCTTCGTTGACGACATAAACTCCCTCCTTGAAAGTGACGTCTTCTTCCACTTCTTTTTCAGTTGATATTGGCATGCTGTCCTCTACAGAATTACAAGCAATTAAACTGAAAAATGCTATATATATTATGTATTTCATTTTTATAAATTGTAAGTGATGGTAAATTGAAACACTCTGCCAGGCATAGGTTTCCTAGCAATCGACTGATAATGATATCCAAAAATGTTTTCCACTCTGGCTTTAATATCCCAAGTCGACTTATTCCATTTCACCTGTTTACCAATAGTGAAATTAGTGAGGTAATAAGGGGGCAAATACTCGCTTCCATCTGTTTGTGTAAGCCTTTCTCCATAGACTTGTTGCTCGACAATGCTGTACCATTTTTTATAATTCACCTGAAGGTATCCTTGGAAAGATCCCACCGGAGTATAGATCAATTGCTTACCCACCGATTGATCCAATTCGTCGGAGGCTTCAGTATTTTCAGACTTCACCATAGATACCGAAGTGTATAAGTGCAATTGCCAATCGTTCTTTTTATAGCTTACTTCAGCAATTTGTTCCAATCCTCTAGAATGCACTCTTCTCAAATTCTCTGGACGCCACAAATTACTTACGGCAGGCTTCCAAACAATCCAGTTATCAATTAAGCTATTGAAAGCTGTCAATTCGTATTTCCATTGCCAAGCAGATCTGGTATTGGACCTCAATTTAAACGTTCCTTCATACGTCCATCCCTCTTCCGGAAGTAAATCGGGATTCCCCACCGGGTACCAATAGCGGTCATTAAGTGAGGGGGCGTGGAAGTTTTTAGAAACATTACCTCTCACACCCACCACCATTTTACTTTCTGGGGTAAAGTCAGAATCAATACCTAAAGATGGAAGAAATGGTTTGATATCCCCATCAATCCATTCTTGACGTGCTAGAAAACTTACGGTCGTTTGGTTGAATACCACCCAGTCCAATCCAGCATACAAGTCCAATGTGTGTTGATTCACATTTTGATTACTTGTATCGGTAACTGAATGATACGCATTACTTTGAATTTGATCGTAATAGTCGTCTATTCCACCTCTAATGAGAAATTGTGGTGTGAGTTGGTAAGTGGCTCTAAAATGATTTTGCCACTGAGTTGAACGAGAATCGCTTTCGGTATATTTCGGATTTTCATCGTTATTTAACTGACGTTTATACCATAAATCATCAATTAATAAGGCGGTGATATATTCCGTTTTTAATTTATCATTATTGAATTTCCAGTTTCCTAAAAGTTTGAAAGAATCGTCTCCCTGCCAACTGTCTCCATTTTTATTATCCATAGATGGAGTCAATTCTCTATCACTTTTTTGGTACCAAGCGTTAAGTTGTATTTGATGTTGGTCGTTGACTTTCCAAGCCAATTCTTGCATGCCTCCGTATTGAATTTGGGCAGAATGATCGTTCACCCATGTAGGTGATCCGGGTTGTAATGGGTTGACAAACTCAAATTGATTTTGAGCATTTTTGTAAAATAACTTTGTTGTAGATTGTAGCTTCGTATTTCCTAATGTGACACTTGCGTTTGTGATGCTATTGTTTAATGAATTGACTGTTTGTGATGCCATCACTTTGGTATGATCTTCATAGACCACTTTGGAGTTCATCTGTATGCCTCCACCAAGACCGCCCGTGCCTTGTAATAAACTCGATCCTCCATAATTGATAGTGATTTCATCGGTAAAAGCGACTGGAAACAAGGATAAATCGACTTGTCCCAACATGGGTGAATTTAAATTGATACCGTTCCAATACACTTGTGTATGGGAGGCTCCTGTTCCCCGAAAAGACGGTGTTGCCGTTCCTCCTGCCCCATAACTTTTGATAAATATGGGTGTCTGAAGCGTCAATAATTCACCTAATGACGCGGATAGATATTGCTCAATTTTTTCCTTGGTAATTTGAGTGGATTTAAAACTTAATCGTTCTGGAATTCTTTGTGCCCGAACTTCTACTTCGTGTAAATATCGAGTACTGTCTGCGTACTGAGCATTTGATGTAAACGTGAAAGTGAGCATCAAAAAAGCTATTAAGCTGACTGGTTTCATTTTTTGTTTCATAAGCTTTTGTTATACACTACCTGTTTTGCCCACGATTAAAATCGTGGGCTGGTGATAGGTTGATTTTGGCAACACTAAAGTGTTGCCAAAATTAGGTTGAGGATCGAAAACGATGCAGACTTAAGTCTGCATCAATTCCTTCTTCAGCAACCCTTGATTTCTATCATAGATCCCTACTATTCTTCATCTATATCTTTAAAGAAACTAATGTCTTTCATACAGAAATACATAGGAGTTTTAAAATCGCCTGGAGGTGCTGTTGCAGGATCTGAGGATGACATATCAAATGTTAGCTTACTAACCACACCTAATAACGAAAGATCAACAGCTTTCCAAGTATCCAATATATCTTCTCCTTCTGCTAGAGAAACATCTATTGTCCCGGTCGGATTTCCATCTTTATCCCATCCTTTTACAGTTACTTTAAACCAATCTCCAGCTTCAAATTTCTTTGCTAACCAATCTCCTTGTTTCATACTTAAGTAACCATAAGCATTGTTGGTGAATGATATTGTATTTAATTGAACAGGATTGACGAAAACCAAGCTATCTGGATTCCAAGTTGGTCCCATCGATTTTGGTGCTTTATACATCACTAAATATTGTTCTCCATCTTCAACTTTTGCAGGGTAAGCTGCGTATTGAATGTCTAATTGATTATTAGGGTAGTGATCTGGATCTACAGTGGTTCCATCGTAGTTTGAAATGGCTGTTCCCATTTTCGTCATCATATCGATGAAATTAAGGTTACTGATTTTGATTTTCCCGTCAATGACCTTCTCATCATAGCAGTCCATTTCATCCATATTTTCGAAGTAATTGCCTCCTTTTCCCCACCAATAGGTATTTACCGATGTTAATGTACCGTCGTTTAAATCAACATAAACAATAGCTGTTTCCCATTTTGCTTTTAAATTGATGTTTTCTGTGATCTTTGTTTCAAAATCAAAAAGTTGATCTCCGTTATACCAACCTTCGAAGAGGAACTTATCTTTTGTTGGCTCTTCAGGTGGAGTAACTTTTTCATTTTCATCGATCGTTACTTGTTGTAGTTGCTCACCATTGTCAGGATCAAAAGTGATCACAAACTGATTGATCACTTCTTCATAAACAGCAATTAGTGTAAGATCTTCAGTAATTGGTGAATCGAATTTGAATGGGGTACCATCAACTGACCAATACTTAAAAATATATCCGTCTTTTAATGGATGCTGTGGTTCAACAATTTTTTCATCTTCGATGATCGTTACCACACTATCCTTTGTTTCATTATCAAATTGGAAAGTTACATTATGAGTAACTACCAATTCTTCCCACTTTGCAGTTAATGTAAAATCATTAACCACTTCCGATTTAAAATCGTAGGCCTCTTCTTCTTTTGTCCATTCGACAAATTCATGACCTGCTCTTTCTGGAGAAGTTGGTTCTTTTACCACTCCACCTTTTACAATTTCTTGTGCTTCGACTTGAGTACCTCCATTCGTTTCAAAAGTAACTTTGAAGACTTCGAGCAACTCATCGTTTTCCTTGTTACACCCTGTAAAAACGAAGAATGTAACTAATACGATTAGATTGAATAGATTCGATTGCTTGTTCATTTTATTTAGTTAAATACAATTTTATTTATTATTTAATTCTAGGTTTATTTCATATTTAAAAGATCTCCCAACCCCTAAGCACATGAAAGAGGTTGAGAGATACTACACATAAACTACCGCAAGCGAAGTGTCGTTATCGCCTGTGATATTCTACTTACTAAAAAAAGGCAGCGATTATGTTCTCATAATTTTCTAGTTTTACATGTCAGCTGCTGCCTTTTATTATTCAATTTCTAACAAAGAAATATCCGCAGCTTTCACAATTTCAGTAGATCTTTCTCCTAACCAACCTGCCATATCAGTTGTGGCAGTGTGCACTTTCACGAAATCTACAGCTACTAGATTTACTTTGTTTCCTTCCTTATCTACAGCATTATCTAAATCAAACACATCGGCCGCTTGTAGGACACCTTCTTGCTCGTACCCTTTGTTGTCGGCATAACCCCAATCGTAAGCATTGTTTGAGTAGATGCCATCTTCTTCCGTTAAATTGGAAGCCAAGCAAGTACCTTCAAATGTAATTTGGCCTTCAGTATAATAACTTGAGTTAGGGAACATCGCATGTTGATGGAAAGGCTCAACGGGTTTGAAGTCAAGTACTCCTTCTTCTGTTTCGCCAGCATACTCGCTCACATATTTAATTTCATATTCATTCTCACCTTCTTCAGGTTTGAAATAAGTGATTTTGAAATTGTGTTTTGTTTCCGGTTTATCGTATTCACTACCTTTCAATTGGTACCAAGGCTCATCATCATCGGCAATACCATTTCCATTAAGATCTTGACAAACCATTACGATTCCTGGCTCACAGCTATCACCGTAAGGTCCTGTAAATGAATTACCGTAAATCGCTAAATCGTTTCCATCATTGTTCATGATAGAGTGATCAAACTTAAATGTAACTGAACCTCCAAATGTTCCCAAAGAGATAAATTGATGTGAATCGCCAATAATGTTTTCCATAGATGGCTCTTTATCTACATAATTTACAAACTGACCTGGAGCTGGTGAAAAATCCAATACTTCTGTAATAAATGGAGTGGCATCAGGGTTTACATTGGGTTTATAAGCTTCTTTATAGTTTGCTATTAGGATAGTTTCCTTTGTTATTGGCGTGGCAAAATCAAATACTTCTTCTCCGCTCATCCAAGCCACAAAAACATAGTCATCTTTTGTTGGATCATTAGGCTCCGTGATGAAGTCGTTTTCAATTACAGTTACCACACTATCAGCAGCACCGTTATCAAATTGAAAAGTTACATTATAAGTAACCGCAATCGCTTCCCATTCGGCTATCAATGTAAAATCATTCAATACTTCTTCCTCAAAGTTATAAGGATCGTCGTTTTTAGTCCAGTTTAAGAATTCGTGTCCAGCTCTTTCAGGATCTACTGGCTTAGTAACCACTTCACCATGAGTCACTTCTTGAGTAGGTATTTGTGTACCACCATTTGTTTCAAAGCTGACGCTATGAATTGCCGGTGCTTCATCGTTTACCTGACAACTAGATAAAATGAGAAGAGATACCAAAAATTGTAAAATTCGTTGTTTAGCCATTTTAATTAGTTTTTTAAGAGATTGATTTTTATTGAGATGTTTAATTTTCTTCTTGAGGTAGTAATGAGATATCCGCCGCTTTGAATACTTCTGTTGATCGTTCGCCAATTCGACCATTAATATCAATGGTAGCCGTATAGACTTTTACAAAATCAACAGCGATTAAATCTACACTTTGTCCGTTTTTGTCTACTGCGTTACTGATATCAAAAAGGTCTGCGGATCTTAAAATACCTTCTTGTTCATAACCTTTATTGTCTGCATACCCCCAATCGTAGGCATTGTTGTAATACACTCCGTCTTCTTCTGTTACATTTGAAGCTAGAAGTGTACCCGTGAAAGAAATCTCATCTTCCTCATAAAAAGATGGAAACATAGGTTGAGGATGCCAAGGTATCACGGGTCTAAAATCGAGTTCACCTTCTTCCACCTGACCGGCATATTCTTTTTTATATTTAATGATATGAGTATCATCTTCCGCCTCAGGTTTATAGTAAGTTACTCTTACATCATGTTGTGTTTCAGTTTTATTAAATTCACTACCCTTTAATTGATACCAAGGCTCATTTTCATCAGGTACTCCGTTATGATTAAGATCTTGACAAACCATTACTATTCCTGGTTCGCTACTTCCTTCGAATGGGTTTCCGTAAATAGCCAAATCATCACCTTCTTTATTCATAATGGAATGATCAAATTTAAATGTTACTGATCCTCCAAAAGTGCCTAAGGAGATGAACATGTACGTATCTCCTACAATGTTTTCTTTAGTGTCTAAGTCGTTATCCACTTTATTTAGAAACTGACCCGGCGCTGGAGAAAAATCCAGTACTTCTGTGATGTATGCAGTGGCATCAGGATTTTCGATAGGCACATACGTATTCTCTTCCGATGTCTCATCGTTAGTAGAGTTTTGGCATGAAGCGAAAATACCTGTTGCTAAAATTAGGCTTGCAAAAATGTTCTTTTTCATAACACAAATTGAAAATGTAGGGTAAAAACAAAGTCTTTACCCTACCCAGATTAATATTTAATATGATCTAAATTGAATCACTGATTTGAGGTTGACCGTCATGTAACACTGAGATGATTTCTCCGTTTACAGTGATCGTTCTAACATACTTATTCTCCCCTACGAACCCTTCTACTAATGAAAGTTGATCTTCTGATAGATTATCATATCCACCTTCATCATTTAATATTTTAAATAAAATTTCTTCGGTACCTATTTTAGCTTTTACCGTTTCATCAAAAGATACTTTGATGACATTTCCTCTCACTACTTCGTCGAAGTATTCGATACCGTAACGCATTGGTGCTAACCATTTTAGTCCGTTGTAAGCTGGTTGCCCGTTTACCTGTTCGTTTCTTTCGTAGGCAAATCCAACTTGAGGAGACGACATGTAAATATCTTTTACCAAATCAAACACAAATGTTCTACCATCAAACTCTGGATCTCCTGCTGCAAAAACTAATGGGAAAGTAAAACATCCATAGTTAGAAGAACTGTAAAGATCTTTTGTACTATTACCTTCTTCATCAATTAGAAAAACTTCTGTTCCCCATGCCCAACCTCTACCAAGGCGGTTTAGTTGAGCTTTTACTGTAGCGTGGTCACCGTTATTCATTGCTTGAAAGTCTGCTTGAGACATTGTAGCATAATCAACAGTGGTCTCTCCTGCTCCTAATTCCCATTTAGCTACAATGGTAATATCAGCTGTAATTGGTGTATTGAAATCAAATGCAATATCACCTACATACCAACCTAAGAATTCGTATCCCACTTTTGTTGGAGTTTCTGTAGGTTCTGCTACTAATTCGTCCTCATTTACAGTAACTTGAACCAATTGATCTCCATTATCGGCATCGAAAGTAACTACAAATTGATCGATGACTTCTTCGTAAACAGCGACTAAAGTTATGTCTGAAGTGATTGGAGTTTTAAAATCAAAAGCTGCACCATCTACTGACCAAAATTGGAAAAGATATCCATCTTTAATAGGGTGTTTAGGCTCTTCTAAAGTACCATCTTCTAAAACAGTTACCACACTGTCCTCAGCTCCATTATCAAATTGAAATGTTGCTTTGTAAGTTACTTCTAACTCTTCCCAAGTGGCTTTTAATGTGATATCACTTTCTACAGCTTGCTCAAAATCGTAGTCTTCTTCATTTAAAGTCCATGATAAAAACTCATGTCCTACTTTCTCTGGCTGAGTAGGTTGTGTCACTTTTTCGCCATGAAATACTTCTTGATTTTCAATTTTGTTACCTCCATCGGTATCAAAAGATACGTTATGAACGGCTAATGTTGAATCGTCCGCAGAATTACAGCCTACAAAAAAGAATAAGGATAATACGAAATAAATCGAATTTTTAAATAGGAGTTGTTTGTTCATCTTTAATTTAGTTTTAAAAATCTAAGCGATGAACTTTCAGGAATGCAATAAATATTATACCCCATATAGAGGTAATCATATGATACTTAACTCCCGAAGTTTCATCAGTATATATTTGCTTGGTAGGTCTCCTGACTTTGCTCTTTTCTTGAATTGCCTTCTCATTAAAACAATGGCTTTTTAATTCAAGCATTATGAGCATTTACAGTTGCGGGTACAGTTCTGGTCTTTCACCAGATTCCCTTTTATTCCTTTCGGAACCAATGCACAGCAAAGGTGAGAGTTATCTTTACTAATAAAAGTGATAGGAATCATTACTAAAAAGAATTTTTGATTATCATTTTGTAATACGATTCCATACATTTTTTAAAATCTAAAAAATTTAACAAAACCTAATTATCTCAACTTTTTGACTATAAAATCACGTTAAAAAATCTAAAATAAAAATTAAAAAATATCTCATCATGAAAAAGCTAATTTATTTAATTGCTTTTTTTCTTGTTGCCAATTTTGCAAGTGCACAAACTGACAATTCGAATTTAAGTACTTCGAGCACTAAAAAAATCAACTTATTTAATGGTCTTGAAATGGGAATGTCCTTTCAAGAAGTAAATCAAACATTAGTATCAAAAATGGATGCAAAACCTATTGATAATGGGTTTTATGAGATTCAGTTTTTAGAGAAACCTGCTACAATAAAACCGGTTTATGATCATAAAGAAAGTCTTGTGAAATTGGTCATTACTATTGAAAATGAAGACATTGAAGTCATCCAAAATAACTTAAATATTATTGGTGCATCCTTCTATCAAAATCCAGATTGGACCATGATCAAAGAAAATGATGAACAATGGTTGGCTTATAAAGAAATTAAACCTGTAGTAGACAATAAAAATGAATTGACCATTTCTTGTCAAGGTATTCATAAAAACAATATTGGTCATCTATGGCATGCCCAATTAATGATTGCTCCTAGAATGGAACAACCTGCAACTTTAGATCAAGAAGTTATCGCAAAAGAAAGTGGTGCAATAAGCACTTTATTCTAAAAAAATATTTATTCTTTATCCATATTATTAGACCTGAAAGTAGATCAAAAGATCTGACTTTTAGGTCTTTTTTACTGTATAAGTATAAAAAAAAGCATTTAAACGTATATGAATACTTGTTAAGTAATACATCATAAAAAACCTTCCTCAGACCTCATAAAATACAATTTTGTCTAGTTTTAATTAAAAAGTGTCTATAAAAATTGATCTTATGTATAGTTAGATTCTAGTATATACAATTGAACATTATTAAAGTAATGAGTTAGTTAGGTGTAACAATTACGTGTATAATTGATAACACTACTGTGAAATGAATACTAATTACTTTAAACTATCTACAACTACAATCATCACAATTCTATTGTTTGTTTGTAGTCATCTTTCTGGGCAAGTTCTCACTCTAACTGGAAATACCGTTATTAACGATGTTTCTGAACTCTCTTCATATAATGAAGTAGATTTAAATGGATACCATCTCGACTTAAATTTTTCTGGTGAATTACTAAAAGATTTTAAAATTAATAGTTCTGTCCAAGGTGATACTACCAATCAGAAAGTCACAATTGGAGAGAATGTTATTGCGAATAAATTAAGCATTGCAGATGCAAATCCTGGATTTAATTTATTCTTAAATGTTTTGGGAGAAGCAAAGGTTCCTTCAATAAAGTTTAAAACGGAATTCTCCTCTTATTTAAAATTATATGTTGGCGAAAATGCTACTCTGCACAATACAGGGATTGCAGAGGTATTTTATTCTACTTTATACATTGATGGAACATTTAAAAACGACGGTAATTTAACGTCTTTGTCAGCAAATAGTATTGATATTACCATTGGTGAAACAGGAAAACTTGAGGTGCTCTCTAACGTTTTTATAGGTCAATATTCTAACATAAATATTTTTGGCGAATTTTATGTTGAAGAAGATTTAAGAGTGTATGCTTACACTATCATTGATTTTGGTGAAGATTGTGATGTAGGAAAATTGACCGTTATACAATCTATAATCTTAGACGTACATAATGATATTGATGTCTTTAAGGTGGAAGGCTGCGGTACCGTAAACCAATCTAGTTGTCAAGAGTTTGGTACTGGTGGAACCGTAAATGAAGGTCGTTTTTGCGGTGACCTTCCAGTCGAATTAGTCTACTTTAAAGGTTTTCAAGAAAATAACGATCATATTTTAATTTGGCGAACAGCAACTGAGCAAAACGCTTCTCATTTTGAAATTCAAGGTTCTTATGATAGAAACAATTGGACGACTTTAGGTAGTGTGCAAGCGAATGGCAATACCAACTTTGCCATTGATTACGAGTTTGTACAAAGAGGAGAAAAGTTTGCTTTCTACAGATTAGTACAATACGATTACAATGGAGAATATAGTATTTTCGGAAGTATAAGCATTGGAAATACAAACGAATTTACATCTAGAGTCTTTCCAAATTTAGCACATGCCAATGCGCAATTTAAATTGGAAATGTCTGGTATAAATTCAGAGCTTCCGCTCTCCTTAAATTTATTTGATCATAAAGGAAACCTTGTGTGGAACACAGAATTACCTGTTTCTTTAGGCGACAATAATCTTGTTAGTTCTTTTCAAATCGATAGACCCTTAACTTCCGGCTTATACTTATTAGTTGCTACAAACGGATCAAAAAAGGAAGTAAACAAAATTGTTATTAAATAAATTATAGAAAACATTTCACTTTAAAAACCCTTAGGAAACAATACCCTAGGGGTTTTGTTGTTTCTATAGAATAACCCAAAATGAAAACATCGCTGAATGAGATTAATTATCCTACTATCTCTATTTTCTTCCTTACTTTTTGCCCAGGAAATAAATTATCCTAAAATAGATCCTCACCAAAAGGTGGTTCTTTTTGAAGATCACTTTGACCAAAATAACTTTAATTGGGATGAACACGAATATTTACAATATGACGCTACTGAACAAAAGATTGCCAATAATCAATACCGTTTGACGTCGTATGACAAGACTACGGAAACCTATGCTATTCTTAGAAATTTTGATTTTCCAAAATATGACAATTTTGAGATTATCACTTCTATGAAATATGAGGGCCTTAATGATAAAGGAGGAAACATGTTTGTCTGGGGGTATAATTATAAAAAAGGATCTGAATATTCCTTCGGTTTTAACGGTAGAGGAGAGATGTGTGTAAGGTATACTGATAAACGAAAAAAGGAACAATTCCTTATGCCTTGGACTTTTACGGATAAAGTTAAGCAAGATGATTTCAATGAACTGAAGGTATTGAAAATGGAAAATTGGTATTACTTATTTATCAATGGCTTCTGTTTTTTTAAATTTCCATACAAAGAGTTACTCCCTTATGAAGACGCTATAGGTTGGGAAGGAAAGGGTACAGATATGTCAATAGACTATTTTATCGTAACAGGTATCAATTCATCTATTGATGAATACACCGAAAGCCTCATACATTCTACCTCTGCTTTTGATACTCCTAATAATGAAGTAGTAGTCACGAATAAATCAGCTGGTATTCTAAAATTAAAGATTGATTCTGTAGAAAATGAGTTAATCAAAGGAGAGTACTATGCACTCCTTATCGCCAATGAAAAATATGAAGATAAAGACTGGGCGAACTTAAAACACCCTATTAACGATACGAAAAAGTTAAAATCTATTCTCACCAAAAAATATCAATTCAAAGAGGAGAATATTGTATATGTAGAAAATGGGACCCGTACAGATATTCTAAAGGGCTTTAATGAAATCATTAAAAGAACGCATGAAGACGATAAGGTTTTGATTTACTATTCAGGTCATGGAATTTATGATTATAGGGCTGAAGAAGGCTTTTGGATACCATCAAATGGAGGTAGCGTTGATGATACCGAATGGATTGCCAATTCTTCATTAACCAGGAAAATAAAGTCTATATCTGCAAATCATGTTTTCTTAATATCAGATTCTTGTTTTGGTGGAAGTATATTTAAACTGAGTAGAGGAAAACTGACATCAATAGAAAAATCGGTAAAAAAATACATAGAGAAAAAAAGTAGAAAAGGCATGACAAGCGGAGCACTTGATACTGTGCCCGATAAAAGTGTCTTTGCCAATTACCTTTACGAATACTTAAAAAATAACACTAAGAAATACCTTACCACTACTTCTTTATTTAATGGGATCAGCGAAATTGTTGCTTTGAATAGTGAAAATATCCCTCAGTATTCCGTCTTACAAAATACAGGTGATGAAGGAGGTCAATTTGTATTTTATAATGCAGGAGGTTTAGATTAACCTTATAAATAAAAAAAGACGTTGCTGTATCATTTACCCACAGGAATTACACTCTAGGCTAATGATACCGCAACGTCAATAAAGAATAAAGACAAATATTTAATTATTATCATTTCGTATCGCTCTGTAGCTTACGCTATGGTCTTTTATTGCATAGGATTCGATGACATGGTAATTGTTATCTTTAAAGAATAACACTTTTACAAAGAAATAATCATTCTTTGTTTTCTCTACAGGATCTGAATAAACTCTGTAGTTTCTATTCACAGTAGAATCATTATTTACATCGTAGTAAATTTCCACTCTTGTATTCGTTAAGGAATCAACAAAAACTGTTACTTCATCTTTGTCAGTGAATTTCGTATCATCAATAAGCACGTGTATAGCACTTTCTGGTTCATCTCCATCATCATGAAGTGTGATAGATGTTGAAAGAGAGGTTAGGCTTGGTGTTAGACTATCTGTTTCGTCACTAGCACAAGAAAATAAAAAGAAGCTACTTACAATGAATAAAAAGAGATGTTTCATATTAGTTATAATAAATTGAGTACAAGCAATAAAGCCTTTTAAAAGGCATGTCGATTGGGTTCTTTACAATACAACTAAAATAATGAATAAAATGATTTAAAAATATAGAATTTCTATACTTTATTAAGAATTAAATATTTTTTCGGAGATAAACCATAATGCTTTTTGAAACTGTTTGAAAAATGTTGGGTATGTGTAAATCCAAACTTTTCGGCAATTTCTGTATTCGATAGGGAATCTTCTAATAAAACATCTCTCACTTTTTCCATTCTTCTTATGGTAAAATAGTTATAGATAGTGTGCCCAAAAACTTCATGGAAAAGTTGTTGGATTAAATGTTTTTCCACACCAGAATCTTCCACTAATTTAGCCACATCTGGCTTCTGAGAGAGGTTTTCTAAAATGCTTTCTCTAATTTTAAATAAAGCGGCAAATTCTTTATTAGTAATTCGTTTTGCACTATTCCCTGCTTCGATATCGACTTTCTTTAAGCTATTAATAAATATGTAATACAATTCTTGCATCTTTACTGATAGCACTTTTGTCTGCAATGTTGGTGAATAGTTCAATATCTCTATCAACATCAAGCGGAAAGCGTATAAATCGGGTTGTTCTTCGAAGAAGTGAAAGAACTGTTTTTTATTAAGAAAATAATGACTTGCCTGATAATTATCAATTTCATTTAAAGCTTCTTCAGAAAAGAATAATTGGATGTGTTTTAATAACTGTCCTTTTCTAACGGTACCATCAATAGCCAAATCTTTAGTACAGGTATGGAAGCCTTTCCATTTTATTTCATGTTGGTTATTCTCTTCGTTAGACTCAATCCAGATATCTGTATTAAAAAATGAAGCAACGTATTTAAAATATTCGGATTCGGAATAATCAATTTGAATGCTTAGATCTTGAAAAACTTCAATTCTATACATCATAAAATAATTGGAGGGATGTATTTTATAGAAATAGATGAATCCCTTACCAATTTCATTATCAATTTTAAGATAGTTAGGATGAATAAACTCTCCTTGAAAATAGTTTTGTAACCACTGTTTATGCTGATTGAAGTCGTGTATTTTTTTTCCTTTCATCTCAAAAAATCGATTAGAAATATCAAATAATATTCAAACATAAAAAAAACACCCTTTAAACAAAAGGTGTCTTTCCTTACAATTGCTATTTACTTGTCTATTTATCTTTATTCTCTTATCAATTTTATATCAAGTGAAGTTTGTTTGATTAGTTTTGTTTCTACATCATTTAATGTTTACATACTTAATACAACCTAAAGCTTTGCACCCCTATTTTCATTAACATCAGATAACATAAAACTGAATTTCAGACACTTACAGCCATAAAAATAAAACCTTTTAATATCATTAACAGCTACTCAGTTAGTTTAACATTGAAAATTTCATCTTTGCTAGGATAATTGTGTTATTGGCATTGTTAAACTAGTTACAATCAAAAAAACTAAATGATGATTACTAGAAAGAAAAATGAATTGTATGAAATAAAGCATGAAAATGGGAAATTCTTTCTGTATAAAAACAAGCAGCATATAAAGACTTTCCATAATGAATTGATTGCTATGGGGTATGTAAAGAATTTACACTAAGCAATTTTGATTTTAGTAATTAAGAAACAACTTTAAATAAGAAATGCTCCTTAAAAAAGGAGCATTTTTATATTCAATTGGTTGTACTTTCACACTAAGGCTAAAGGTATTTTTTGGTAATTATTTTAGTTAAATTACATTATTATAAACGTATTAGAGAAAGGTAGTGTCTACCTTTTTTACATTTATTTAATAAAAAATTTAACAATTTTAATTTACTTGCTTTCGCTTATATTCCTGTAGCTCCTTAGTAGGTTCCAAAATAGTACCTTGTCCCCAATCATATCCTTTGGAGGTTACCACCTTCTCGAATTTCACTTTCTTTGGTTGAGTAAACTCTTTGTAATCTTTATCCGTTAGATCTTTTCTTTCTATAACTAATATTTCTCTAGTGTCTTCGGAATTCGCCACTATGTTAAACCTCACTTTTACCTCGTTCATCGTTTTATCAACTAAAAAGCGTTTCCTCTTCTTTAAAATCGAGAAACTTCTTTCTACGGAAAATGACGTATGTTCTACGGCCTTCAAATACTTTAAATAGTATTTGTCTTTATCCTTTTGAAAAATCACTCTCCCTTTCTTAAATAATTCTGTATAGCCAAAGCCGAATAGGTGAATATCTCTCCCTTCTTTATCTGGTGCATATTCAAAATCTAAAGATAATATCGCATAAGTCTCGGTAGATACATACATACTGCCTTTAAATAAACCTCCATTTTTTGGAGTAAAATGTATGAGGTAAACCACATCGTCGTCGTACATCGATACACCCTTGATCTCATATTTGTATTTCCCTCTTTTGGTAATAAATTCCCAATTCTTACTATCTATATCCGCATAATCTTTAGCAGTTGAACGTATTCCTCCTTTAACATAAGAAGTCACCATCTGAAAACTCGTGCTATCTCTTCTAGGCTCATCTTCTTTGGTGATATCAGAAGAGTCCCCTCTTATTTTAGTAGATATTATACCCATTTTAAATCGATAATACACATCGTCATCCGCAAAAGTAGACTCCATGTCATCGAGTAAAAATTCAAATTTCTTAGACAGTTCATCATATGCTTTGGAAGCTGTTGATTCCTCTAAGGAAATCGCTTTATAAGGTTTTAACTTTGTGCTATCTTGATGATGAAGTAGATATAGTTGAACATCGCTGTAATCTATAAATTCATCGGGCATCATATTCATCACATTATTTAAGGTTTCCTGATCGATACCATCAAAGCTTGATTTCTTAATCGTCATTGGGTTCATAATCGCTTTATCTAGTGCGACCTTACCAAAGTGATGTACAAACATAAAATCCTCGTGAGAAGGAAGATCTTGATAATTCTTTGAGAAATTATCTTCTATCAAAGCCACAATGTCTTTTGGGGAGATGTCTTTGTCTGTTACCTCCACCTCATCTAAATTCATTACGTTTGGATGAAGTGAGATCTTAGAATTTTCTGGTAACTCTCTAATACGAACCTTAACGGGAGAGTAGCCTCCAAAATAAAAAGTTAAAGAATCGTTTTCATCAATGTTTTTGATGGAGAAAGCAAATTTCCCCTCTGAATTGGAAACGGTACCCTTTCTACTATTATTTAATATGATATTAGTATAAGGTAATGGGTCTTGGGTTTCAGCATCAACAATAACACCTTTGATTACATCTTGTCCATAAAGGGAAGTTATTGATAGTAAAGTTATTAAGATAGATTGATAAAATAGTTTCATTTTTTTCGTTTTAATTTGACATGTCAAGATACAAAATAAGACGCTTCAAAATGAAAAAAAGAGGTAATGCTTTATTAAAAATTAGAACTTATAAGTTCAGTGGCCTTTAAATCAATTATCATATGTTCAATGTTACTGATAATATAATAGAAGAGAACAAAATATTGTTTTGCTCCTTGTACTAGTAAAAAGACAAGGCTACACAGTATGACGATTAATCTTTGTTTTTCTTGTTCCATGATACAGTGGGTAATAGTTACTTCACTCAAAAAACAAGATTGAATTCTCACTCGTTCAAAAAGTAGAAGTCAAAAAAAGTTCATTTACGTAACTAAACAACCGATTGCATCATTTTTTATATAGGAAAACACTGAAAAAAAGTAAAAATGCTTATGTAAATATGAATTTGTAAATATTTATAATGAATATTCTTTGAAGTTTTAAGACTTTTTCTTTGATTTACCACACACTTACGAAATGATCTATTATTAACTGTATTTTTTACAATGTCCAAAGAACTCAAAACAATCAAACTTTTGGCTGGTATCTGCCTGAGCAATAATATCAGTCTACAAACAATTGTCCGTCAAATGGGAATTCAAGCGTCTACATTTGAAATTGAAGAAATGGTTGAACAACTATTTGCCCAAGGGTATATTTCAAATATTGAAAAAAGTCCAAAAGGCGTTTTTTGTTCAATTACATCTACAGGTACAGAAAGAGCTCAAGAGTTACTTGAGTCTGCTATCTAATAATCGCATATAAGGAAATAAAACTACCAAGTATTTAAGATCCTTGAGATGTAAAAAACTAAGAGGTTGTCACACAGTTATTTGTGACAACCTCTTTTTTATATCAAATTTTTTTCAAAACATGACATAAGTCATGTTTTAACTAAAAAAAGATCATGAAAAGTGTTGAAATATTAATTTAAATTTATAGTGTAAAAAATACATTAATTAACTTGATACCTATTTAACCTTAACCAATATACATAATCAACACAATCAGCTTAGCTTAAAAAAAACTGCTCCAATTTATTATTGAAGCAGTTTTTTGTAATAAAAGTAAAACTACTAATATACAAGTGAAAGTACACCAAATACTACAACGCTCATAATTCCTGCTAAATACAAGGTTTCTAAATACAGTTTTGCTCGTAGTTTCATCGTTTCTTTGTTAATCATCTTCATTAAGTCGTTATCGTTCCCTATTTGTTTTTCAAGTTGTTCTGTTTAGACAATTTATTATTATAGTTTGTCAATGAGAACCGTGAATTTAATATTTTTTACGGTAAAATCAAGGTATTAATACTGAACAACTTAGTAAGTAAACAACATTAAAAAGCTATACCCTATCGTTTTATAGATACTTAACACCAATAACATTGAACACTTAACGTATTTTAGTCGATGATTATCTATTTTAATTATTTTTAAAAGTTTTTACTTCATAATAAGGTTCGCCTCTTTGATCTATACCCTCCACTTCTATCAGATAGTCAGATGCTTTATCATCAGTAAAAAATTCTACTGTTCCGGTACCTATACTATCAATCTCTACATTAGGGAACCACTCTAAAGTAATTCTATGGTCGGGTTTTCTATGATCATCACTTTGGACATCATATTTAGGTGTATAGTATTCCTTGCCAACATAATAACCTGGGTGTTTAATACTGTTGATTCCATAAACGGTATAATTAGGGGATGATCCTCCGGTTTTAGACCATAATGCAATTATTCCATTTTCTGCTCCATACACATAAAGTGCTGCATCAGCAGGGCTCAATACCTCAAAATATTCAATTTCAGATGCCATCATTGATTTTAACATCACGATATCTGCAGTGAAGTTATCTAGAATCACTGGGAAGTCGTTAAAATCTGTAATGATCCCTGCCTCATCAATATCAGCTACTCCACCATTAGATCCGATACCGTATCTTCTTAACATCATTGATGCTCTAGGATTGTATTGAAGCATTTGCCAGACCGTCATGCCCTCATAATTCATAGAATCGATAATCACTTTGCTTAGAACATCTGTATGAAGTTTACCTGGACGGTCGAAAGGATCGTTTTCTGCCAACTCAGAAATTTCTACTTCATCAAGAATGATGGTTTTAGAATCGAATGCTCTATTTATCTTTTCAATATCTAAAACTTCTTTCTCATAGGCAGATAACGCATTTATGGTTTCCTCCTTAACAGTTGATGAAAATGGATAAATAATTGGTGAATCCACTCCGTATAAAGAAATATCTACGTTTTTATTTTCTGTAGTCCTGCCCTTTTTAGTATTAAATTTTTTGGCAGAAAAAACGAAATCGGTAGTATCATAAAAGACCATTCCTGTAAACATAAACTTACCAAGATCGTCTGTTACGACTTGCTCGGCATACGACCTTTCTCCATTCAAAGAAGTCATCGTAATTTCCGATACTCTTACCTTCTCCTTGTTCAATACTTTTGTAGTTCTACCCATAATAGAGATACCTCTCTCTGGTAAGAACTCCATTTTTAGGGAATCGTCCAAATGATCCAACCATACAGGTTGTTCATAACCTTGGGTCAACATCAAGTTATCTAACCAATTAGATTTTTCTAAGCTGTAATCGGCAAAATAGGATTTCGGTTGCTCTATATTACCTTTAATTTCATTTTGAAATAGCCAGCTAGATTCTAATGTTTTGGTTTTCGTATCCATGTCAATCAAGTTCTTATCAACGATACTGATGGAAGATACACCTGATATGCCTGTACTGTCGCTGTCTTTCAAATCTAATGTTACAGTGGCCTTATCTCTCTTTTTATACATTGGCTTGTCCATAGAGATGGATAAGTTTTGAGGAATGTATTTAAACGATTTACGTTCGACAATAGGTAATAAATCTTTATTCAATAAAGTGAATCTTACTACGCCATTTTTGATTCGATCTGTGGGTATTTTAATAAAGGCAGTCACATTTTTTGATGCAATGCTCCATGTATTCAATACTTCCCCTCTTTGGGACATCATCAAATGCACTCCTTCTGCCAATTGATTATCGTTGGAAATTATTTGAGCCCTCCAGATCTCAGGCTTAATATTATTGATCTTTAAAACCGTTGTTTGTGTTTCCACTTTTGGTAGATCATATTTTGTAGGATGTTGTTTGTGAAGGTCTTTATTAAGTACGGCATAGTACTTCTCGTTATTTTTTGGTGAAAGGTACAAGCTTCCCATTCCCAAATAATCACTTTTTATTTCTTGAACTTTTTCATCATTTTGATTAAAAACCGTTGCCGTAAAGTCTTGACCATATCCGGATTCGTTGAGTAATTTAAATCCAACTTTATTTGGGATGTTGGCCATCATTTTTCCCGACTCAGCAAAAAATTGCAAATCAAATTCTTGATTATAATGCTGACCATCGTTGATTTCTGATGATGAGTCGTTGACATTCTTTTCTTCAGCAACTCTTCTTTGTTCTATATCGATTTGAAAGACATTTACTTTTTGCTCGAAGAAATAATCAGTTCCATAATTTCTCATCCAATTGGTATAGGCTCTTAATAAATACTCTCCTTGAGCTAGTTCGGTACTTAATTTAATGTCTCCGTGATTGTGTTCTTTATCCAAATGAATGACTTGTTTAGAAACAATCTCACTCTTTGGGTTAATCCATTCCACATACACCGTTTTACTTAATTGTTGGGGTAGAAAACGTGATGCTTCTCTGAGGTACACTTTATAATAGATACTTTCACCAGCCATATAATAGGGCTTATCGGTATGAATATAAAGGACTTCTTTGGCTAAAAGTTTTCTTTGCTGATTGATCTTAGCTACTAATTTCTCAATTGGACTTTGTTCTGAAAAGTTCATTAAAAAAATAGAAACCACCAATAGAAAGATGAAGGTAGTTGCTTTTTTCATTGTTAATTTAATTCCTGAGTTTCCTCTATTTTAATTAGTCACACATTAAATTTATTATCTATTACAAATTTAAATAAATAATTGATTTCTAGACTATACGTTTTAATATTTCAAGAAAACATATCAAAATAGAAGGGTTGGATAAGTTCTTATATTATTGGTATTCTATTTGATTTAATAGATTTGATAAACAACCACACTACACATTGAGTTAACAGCTCAAAACAATAAAATAGCCAATTAAATGAAATTATTACTACTAAATTTATTACTGCTCTTTTTCTTCTCAAATTGTGATCAAAAAGATATATCAAACAGAGAATCAAAAAGTGCAATCCAACTAATTAAAGTATTCTCCAAAAAAGATAACGCCATGAGTTATCAATACAACTTATACAAGGATAGCACTTTCACTAAAGAATTTTATACCAATAAGATCGATAAAAACGATCAGGTAATTTCAGCCACCTATCAATTGTATTCTGGTACTTATACTACAGAAGCCAATACTATTATTTTTCATTCCACCTCTCTTTATTATGAGACTTATCAGGTATTTGCCTCTGATACGAGTCCGTCATTAATAAGTGGTTCTTTTGATGTAAATAATAAATTTCAGGAAAAGTATTTAGATCAGGCTTATTATCATCAGGAAGTCAATTTAGATCTACATTCTAAGTTTAAATTATTGCAAGAGTTTACTTCTTATAAGAAACTGCTCGCTAGTAATGAGCTCCAAAATCAATAAGCAAATATAAAATTAACACAGAGTTTACTGTTCACTTTCTTCATTGGTCAATCATATCCTTACTTTTGGGTAAACTAAGCTAGAACCTAATTTTACTAATGAAGTATTTAATTTTCACCCTCATCTTAATTACTACCTATTTCCCTGTGAAAGCACAGGAGGTAGAAAGTAATTATACAGCAACTTTTTGGTCAAATAATTCCATAGAGAAGATAAATGATGAAACATTGACTCATAAATTAATTCTTGAGTATTTATATGGAATGAGAGAATTTAGTGATGATATGATTTACATGGAAATCTATCGTTTCATATCGCATAAAAGTCAGAATAAGCATACCCTCGTTTACTATTTAAACACTTTTGATGATCTATTATTTCAACCTACATCAAAAAGTCGTTACGTCCCTTTTTATGAATTAATTGCGAATATCTATTTGAAGCATTCTGATATTAGTGAACTATATAAAAAACGATTAATCTATCAGTTAGAGAATATCAATAAGAATGGACAAGGAACTATTGCCACTAATTTTAGGTATGAGCATGATGGAAAAATAAACCACCTTTTCGACTTAAAAAGTCCTTTTACTCTAGTGATCTTTACGAATAGTGAATCTAATAACTGCATCAACAATTATAAAGCGATGAGTAAAAGTAAGGATATCGAAAGAGCGATTGACAAAGGATATTTAAAAGTTTTGATGATCGAAAATTCTGGTAAACCTACTGAATACAAAAACGAAAAATGGATTTGGGGAAGCGATATTGATCAATTAATAGAAAAAGACGACCTCTACTATACCCCTTCCTTACCATCAATTTATCTATTGGATAAGGATAAACGAATCTATTTTAAAGATGCCTCTTTAGAAAAAATTAATGGTATCTTCGAAAGTTTATAGGTCCAACAGATCGATCATTTTATCAAATGTTTTGACGCCTTTTTGATTGAAAATTTCTTTTTCAGCTCCATCAACATAGGCCATCACTTTGAAACCGCCATTTAAAGCCGCTTCTACTCCAGAAAGACTGTCTTCTATTACAAGGCATTCTTCTGGAGAAAAACCTAATTGAGTAGCAGCATGAATAAACAATTTGGGATCAGGTTTCCATGCTTTAAGATCATAAGCACTGTATAAATGATGATCAAAATACTGAATTAAACCTGTAGTAGTTAAGTTCAGTTGCATTTTAGACATTGGACCGTTTGATGCCACTGCATAAGGCAACTTCAATTGAGAAAGCACTTCTTTGATACCTTCTATTGGTTGAATATCGGTTTTAAATGCAGCGAACGTTTGTGCCCTAAATTGATCTTCAAAATCTGATGGTAACTCTACATCATATTCTTCTTCGATACAATCTAGAATCTGATTAAATGCCTTACCCACGAATTTATCCAATGCTTCTTGATAAGTCATTGTTGCTCCATACTTGGCAAAGAGTTCGATAAACACTTTCATTGTAATCGATTCGCTATCGACAAGCACACCGTCGCAGTCAAAAATAATTGCTTTAATCTTCATCATCTTTTGTTTGTTATTGATCTGACAAAGATATTATTTTCCTTAGGACTTACTAAATGAGGGTATTTTATTTTAATACTGAAAATATTGCATTAAAACATAAGGGTGGTATTATTACTAATCACCCTTATGTTTTATTTCCCTCAAACTGTTTTCAATCATTAGGTATTCGTAAAACTACAATCTGTTTCTTCTGATCTGACGTGCTCTTACTCTTTTCCTTACTGCTCGTCTTTTTACTCTACGCTTTTTCTTGACAACAACTACTGTAGTCGTTGGTTCACCTTTTACAATTTTAGTTTCTCTCTCAAGAATTTCAATAGAAGAGGCATTCGCATAAAAACTTGTAGCAAATAATACACAAATGAATAGAATGATATTTTTCATAGTTTACATTTTTTAAGTGAACATTCGATTCAGTAAAGGGATAAAGGTTTCATTTGTACTTGTTGTTTTAAAATTCTTTTATGAAAGCATAATATCTATTAGTTAATCAACTACTTACAATTCATATTTAAATTAAAAATACACCCGGTTCGTGGAACAAGACCTCGTTGGGGAGGGTGAATTGATGAAATGCTCTATGATATAGCCAATTTTAACTTTAACACAACAAGCGTCAATTTTATACCTCTTACCTCTTCCTTCTTACTTCAATTCCTCGCCCCCAGGAATAAATCCCTGAGCTTTTGATACATTTTCTCCTTACCTATTAGTTATTACTTATTACCTAAAAGACGAGCGTTAACCTAGCACCTCCTAATTCCTAACTCATCACTTCTATCTTAAAACACTATTCATTCGTTCGAACTTATTAACTCACAACCCTAAACTCAAATACTATTCAATCGTTCAAATAGTAATAACATCATTATTACGAATAGAAACATGAAAAAATTCATTCTAACATTCTTATTTGCCCCTGTAATGCTCTCTTTATTTACAGGCTGTTCAGAACAAGAAACCGAAAAAAAGGAAATTATACGTCCCGTAAAATTATTGACCGTTGCTAATGAAGGGTTATTTAATTCAAAGACTTTCCCTGCTAAGACGAAAGAAACAAAAGAGTCAACATTGGCTTTTAGAGTCGGTGGTCCTTTAGTGAAATTAAATGCGGAAGTGGGACAGCGTATTAAAAAAGGACAACTGATTGCCCAGATCGACGATAGAGATTTTCTGGTTGATTTAGAAGCAAAGAAAGCGAAGTTTATTCAGGCTAGAGCGGAAGAACAACGTTTTAAAGGTCTTCTAAAAAAGGAATCGATTCCGCAAAATGAATACGATCAAAAATTGGCTGCTTTTTTAGTAGCTAAAGCCAATTATGATGATGCTCAAAACGCATTAAAGGACACAAAAGTGTATGCTCCTTTTAATGCCGTGGTATCTGGAAAATTAGTAGAGAATTATCAAGAAGTGCGTGCGAAACAAGGTATTGTGAGTCTTTTAGACTTTTCTGATACTGAGGTAAAATTCAATATTCCCGAGAGTTTTGTGCGCTTCATCGACAAGGTAGAAGAATATAAAGTTACTATTAATGCATATCCAGGTAAACAATTCAAAGCTTCTTTAAAAGAGGTGGGTGCACATTCTGAAGATGCATCAGGGTTTCCTGTTTATCTGTATATAGATGATGCCAAGAAATACAAAAACACTTTCCCTATTGGTTCTGGAATGACTTGTAATGTGGAAATGAAATTAAAATCTACCATTGATGAGGATGATTTTTATTTAATTCCAATTCATTCAATCGTTCAATCAAAAAATGAAAATTCTGTGATGGTATATGATGCCGCATCTCATACTGTAAAAAGTCATAAAGTGATATTGGGCGATTTGAAAGGTCATGACCAAGTACAAGTATTATCAGGTATTCAGGCGGGTGATCAAATTGTAGAAGTTGGTGGTCATTTATTGACAGAAGGTCAGAAAGTGAGAGTACTTGATTTCAATCCGACAACATCAGAAATAGCTAAACAATAAGAAGATGAGTATATCAGAATACGCTATCAAAAATAAAAAAGTAATACACTTTTTTCTAGTGGTATTACTTGTCGCTGGAATTAGCTCTTTCTTCAGCTTAGGAAAACAAGAAGATGCTCCGTTCACTATCAAACAAGTGATTATTACAACGGAATATCCAGGGGCTTCTCAATGGGAAGTAGAAGAATTGATTACAGAAGTGATCGAGAAAGAACTTCAGAAAGTAGGTCACTTAAAACAAATAAAATCAGAATCTAGAAGAGGCATCTCACAAATCGATGTGGAGATTGTTCCTAACTACGATCCGTCTCAACTTCAACAGAAATGGGATGAGATTCGAAGAAGAGTTCGTGATGCAGAAATCAATCTTCCAGAAGGTGCAGGACCTGTAAACATTAACGATAATTTCGGTGATGTATTGGGTATGTACTACGCATTAACTGCTGAAAAAGGAATTGATGCTACTACTTTAAGAGATTATGCCATCTATATCCAAAAGTCGATTAAACCCATCAAAGGGGTATCGAAAGTAGAGTTATATGGTGAGCAACAACCGGTGATTAATGTAGAGATTGATCAAAGTAAATTGGCCAATTTGGGCATCAGCCCTCAACAAGTATTTGAGACGATCCGAAAGCACAATAAAATTGTGGATGGTGGTACTTTCAATACAGGTCGATCAAAATTAAAGATTGATGCTACCAATGCCTTTCAATCTTTAGAGGATATCAAAAACTTGATTATCGATGAAAATCACCGTCAGTTTAGACTAAGTGATATTGCAGAAGTATCAAAAGGTTTCCAAGATCCTGCAGATGTTTTGATGAGAGTGAATGGTAAGCCGGCCATCGGTATTGCTATTGCTAATGAATCAGGACAGAATATTGTTTACACTGGCGAAAGTTTGAACGATAAGTTAGATGAACTTCAAGGAACAATTCCTGTAGGTTTAGAATTAGTTGGACTGTATCATGAAAATGAAGTGGCGCAAAATGCCAATATGGATTTCATCGATAATTTGATCATGTCCGTGATCATTGTGGTCTTAATCCTAGTGTTCGCTATGGGTCTTCGCCCAAGTTTATTGATTGGTTCTAGTTTAGTATTTGCCATTGTGACCACCTTGGTATTCATGGAGCAAATCGGATTAACATTGAACCGTACTACGCTTGCTGCGATCATTATTGCCATGGGTATGTTGGTAGATAACGCCATTGTGGTGGCCGATAACGCCATCAATTCCATGAAAAAAGGGATGAAGAAAAAGGAGGCTTTAGTCAAAGGCGCGTCGGTGCCACAATGGGGTTTATTTGGTGCTACATTTATTGCCATTTTCTCTTTCTTACCATTAGCAATGGCCACAGATGATACGGCAGAAACCATCCAACCTTTATTCTATGTTTTATCGATCTCACTTTTATTAAGCTGGGTATTTGCCCTCACACAGACGGTCGTTTATGGTGATTTCATGTTGAAAAAACCGAAAGAAACTTCCGATCCGTATAGTAGTAAATTCTTTAAAGCCTATAAGAAGTTAATCGAGAAACTGATTGAAAAAAGATGGTGGAGTTTATCTGGTGTAGTAGGCATCTTTATGTTGTTCGTCCTATGGGGAAACAGCGTGAAACAATCGTTCTTCCCATTTGTAGAAAAACCATTATTTAAAATTGAGTACTGGTTATCGAACGATGCACCTATCAACTTTACGTATGAAGATACCAAACAATTAGAAAATTGGCTATTGGAACAAGAGGAAGTAAAAACTGTATCGATTACCATTGGTAGTACTCCTCCGAGATATTATTTAGCTTCTGTTTCTTGGGCCAATACAAAGAACTTGGCTTCCTTCTTAGTCGAAACTCATTCTCCTGATCAAGTAGAAGGGTTACTCAACAGAGCTAGAGAATATACGGCAAATAACTTACCTCAAGCCATGACTATTTTCCAATTCTTTAAAGCGGCTCCAACACCAAGAGCTGAATTGGAAGCCTGCTTTATGGGACCTGATCCTAAAGTATTAAGAGAGTTGGCAGAAGAGGCAAAACGTAGAATGCGTACAGTAGCAACGGCACAAAATGTTCGTGATAACTGGAGAGAAAAAACGCCTTACTTACGTCCGGTTTACTCTGAAGAAAAAGCAAGAAGAGCCGGTGTTTCTAAAGGCGATATTGCCACAGCAACTCGTATGATGCGTGAAGGTGTAAATGTTGGAGAATACCGCCAAAGAGATAAAAGAATGCCGATTTTGGTAAAGGATGCTAACAGAGAATCCTACGATAACAACAATTTGGGAACCATCCCAGTGATCAACAAAGACGGAAAAACAATCCTAATGGATCAGTTGGTGGACAGTTATGATGTTGGTTTCGAAGAGGCGTGGTTATGGAGATTCAACCGTCAGAGAATGATTGCCGCACAATGTGATGTAGAGTTTGGTTTTGAATCCCCAGAAGTTGAAGCTGAGATTGTTCCACTTATCGAAGACATGGAACTTCCAGAAGGATATACTTTGATGTGGGATGGCTTAAAACGTTATCAAACACAATCCAATGAGGCCATTTCTGCTCCCCTTCCAATTGCAGCAGTATTAATGGTGGCTGTCTTATTGATCCTTTTCAAAGGCTTCAGAAAACCATTGGTGATCCTAGGTATTTTACCACTGATTTGGGTGGGTATCATCTTAGGGATGAAGGTCTTCGGACAAACGATCGGATTTATGGCCATCCTTGGTCTACTAGGACTCGTCGGCATGGTAATTAAAAATGCCATCGTTCTGGTCGAACAAATCGAAATAGAAATTGATAATGGACTGAGCGAATATGATGCCCTCATCATGTCGGCTTTATCAAGAACTATTCCGGTAGCTATGGCGGCAGCCACGACCATTTTAGGTATGGCCCCTATCATCAAAGATCCATTATTTGGAGGTATGGCGGCTGCAATTATGGGTGGTTTATTTGCCGCAACCATTGCCACACTGATCGTCTTACCGATTCTTTATGCGATTTTCTTCAATTTAAAAAAGCCTCAACTATCATGAAAAAAATAATTATTTCCATGTTAATCATCTTGGGTGTTGGTCGTATGGCCAATGCTCAGGAGGTGATGAACTTAGATCAATATAGAGAGAAAGTCTTGAACTATAACCAAGACATTCGTTCGGCGAAAATGGGTATCGATGCTGCAGAAGAAAATATTAAAGCAGCGAAATCGGATAAAGGTCCAAAAATCGATGCTGGTGTAAAATACAATTACACAGGTCGTCCTTTCGATCCCAGTAACTTAAAGCCGGTAGGTGCTCCCGCTGATGAGTGGTTGCCGATTCAGCATAACTATAATGCAAACGTGACTATCCGTCAAGATATCTTTAATGGTGGTCTTGTGAAATCGCAAATCAAATATGCAGAGTCGCAAAAAGATGCTCAAATAGCAATGACGACTTTAACTGGTAGTGAATTGGTTTTCTATGCAGACCAGCAATATTGGGCAGCAGTTGGACAGAAAGAGTATTTGGCTTTAACGAGACAATACAAAGAATCTGTGGAAAGATTAGTAACGGTAGCGACCAATAAGTACGATGCTCAGGTAGTAAGCAAAAACGATGTTTTAATGGCACAAGTGAAGCTAAACAATGCCGACCTTGAGGTATTAAAAGCCGAAAATAGATTACAAGTTTCTATCATGTCCTTAAACAGAATGATGGGTGTGGAAGTGCAAACTCCTACTCAGGTAATGGACTCAATTAGTTTTACTGAATTTATTTTTGAAGAAAATAGCATTGTCGAATTAGGTCTTTCTCAAAGAGCTGAATTACAACAAGCTGAAGCTGATATTAGAGCGAAGAATGCTTTAAAAAGTATTACAGCATCAAAGTATAAGGGTAGAGTACATGTATATGCCAAAGGTTTGTATGGTGCTCCATCGCCTCAGTTTGGTAGAAACATGGAGGCCAATTATTATGCAGGAGCTGGATTCGCCATGCCGATTTATCATGGTGGCAAAAAGAAACGTGAGTTGGCAGCAAGACAAATCGCCACGGAACAAGCGATTCTTCAGAAACAAAAAATGACCGATCAGGTGATTCTTGACGTTAACCAAGCACGTTATTTATTAGATGAGGCCTCAAAAAGAGTGGAATTAACAAGAAGTTCTTTGGCCAATGCCGATGAAAACTTACGTTTGATAACGGATCGTTATGAGGACGGTTTATCTCCAATTATTGAGGTAATCAATGCACAAATCAACTGGCAACAAGCGTATGCTGATTTTATTGATTCTAAAGTACAATACAACATCCATAAATCGAATATGCTGAAAGCAGTTGGAGAGTTGTATAAATAATTTTGAAGGGAATTACTATTTCATTCCATATATATAATTTAAGAGGTTGTTTCATGATTATGGGGCAACCTTTTTGATTTTCTATATATACCAACAAACCACCCTAGTCTACAATTATTAATTGTATACAAGCCAAACCAATATTACCTGATTTTTTAATATTTTAAATAGATTAATAGTTTATTTAAGCACTGATACTACGAATAATTAATCAAATGATTTTATTTTTGATAAAAATTAGAAATGAAATCTACCACCATAATTTCCCATTAAGTTACAACAAATGAAAATCAAATATTTAATTATTACTTTATGCGTCCTTGCATTATTTAGCTGTTCAACGGATAGTAAAAAAAATGATGAATCATCTAAAAGGCCTAATATATTATTTATCATGTCTGATGATCACGCTTATCAAGCGATAAGTGCTTATGATAACAAACTGACCAATACACCTAATATCGACCGACTTGCTGATGAAGGCATGTTGTTTACAAATGCATGTGTCACTAATTCTATTTGTGCACCCTCAAGAGCCGTGATATTAACCGGTAAGCATTCCCATATCAATGGTAAAACAGATAATTATTTTCCATTTAATGAGGATAATGTCACTTTCCCTCAAATTTTTCAGAAAGCAGGATATCAAACGGCCATGTTTGGAAAGCTTCACTTCGGAAATAACCCAAAAGGTTTTGATGAGTTTAAGATCTTAATTGGTCAGGGACATTATTACAACCCTACATTTATTACTAAAACGGAAGGTAAAAAAGACTATCCTGGCTATGTTACAGATATTGTTACCGACATGACTTTAAATTGGTTGGATAAAGAACGCGATCAATCTAAACCTTTTATGTTGATGTACTTACATAAAGCACCTCATAGAGAGTGGTTGCCAGCAGCTCGTCACCATAAAGAGTTTACAAAGAAAACATTCCAAGAGCCTTCTACTTTATTTGATGATTACAGCAACAGAGGTACTGCCGCACATACTGCTGAAATGAATATTTTAGAACACATGAACTGGGCAGGTGATTCTAAATTGTATCCTGAAGTGATGGCGAAATTAAATATTGAAGAAACAGCCGATTGGGATATTGCAGCGTTTCATAAGGAAAGAGATCGTATGACCGACGAGCAAAAAGCTGCTTGGGATGCCTCTTACAAACCTGTTAATGATGAGTTTATTAAGAACTATGCAAAAATGGATTCAACAGAGTTGATGAAATGGAGATACCAAAGATATATGCAAGACTACTTAGGTACTATTGCTTCTGTGGATGAAAATGTGGGTAGAGTTTTAGATTATTTAGACGAAAACAAATTAGCTGATAACACATTGGTTGTGTACACATCGGACCAAGGTTTCTACTTAGGTGAACATGGTTGGTTTGATAAGCGTTTTGCCTATAACGAATCGTTTAAAACACCTCTTTTAATTCGTTGGCCAAACAAAATTAAGCCTGGTATAACTAACGATGAAATGGTGCAAAACCTAGATTTCGCACAAACCTTCCTAGAAGCTGCTGGTATCAAAGAGCCTGAAGATATGCAAGGCGAAAGCTTAATGCCTTTATTAACTGGTAACGATGCTGAATGGGACAGAGAAGCAGTGTACTACCACTACTACGAGTACCCATCAATTCATATGGTGAAACGTCATTATGCAATCATCACTAAAGAATACAAGCTTATTCATTATTACTATGATGTGGATGAATGGGAATTATTTGATAGAAAAAATGATCCACATGAATTAAAAAATGTGTATGATGATCCTGAATATAAAGATATAGTTACTCAACTTAAGAGCGATCTTAAAGACTTGAGAATAAAATATAAAGACAGTTCTGAAATCGATCAAAAGTTATTGAGAAAGTTCTTAGAATCTAAGTACAATAAATAACGATCGGTTCTTTGCCCTAGAAAATTTTAAAGGCCACTATATGTTAAATGTAGTGGCCTTTTGGGGTTCGTAGGGACGTTGCACTGCAACGTCCGTACAAGGGACAATTCAACAAATGTCTAGTAAAAATTCCCGAAATATAAACTTGACAAAAAAGGGTTATTTATCTTCAAAACCATCAATAACAACGTGTATAACTAATCATGTCTACTTTTTATTACTCCTATTTTTAAACTATTTTTTGATGCACATTCCTTATTTCTATTCAGTTTTTGTCTAGTCAAATTAGTTGTTATCCCTACACTTAATCAGTTATTTGGTTTTCGAAATGAATTAAAACATTAGTACTCACTAATGAACAACCAGTAATTTTTTTATCCGAAAGGGTATATACAAACTTTAATGAAATGAAGCATTTTTATCTACTATTGCTCACTTTCTTATGCTCTACAGTTCTAGCACAAGATTGGAGTAGCATTCCTGTCCCTGCCGATGCAGGTGCGGGTAAATCTTGGGAACTACAAGAAAATGTGTCTGACGACTTTAACTACACTTTTAATGCCGCTAACACAAAATCTGATTTTGGTAACGGAAAGTGGTACAACTTCTATCACAATACTTGGGATGGACCTGGAACTACATATTGGAAATACCAAAACGTTGAGGTAAAGGATGGTAGCTTAGTCATTAGCACATCTAGATGGGATCAAAACAACCAAGCTAACCCTTGGAATGGCAATGCTCCCAAAATGGGTTTACCCAATAATGGTGTCAATTCAGGATGTGTAACTTCAAATGCAAAAGTACAATATCCAGTGTATGTGGAATCGGCTATTAGTGTGGCCAACATCGATTTAGCTTCTTGCTTTTGGTTATTAAGTCCAGACGATACTGAAGAAATTGACATTATTGAAAACTATGGTGGTGTCGATGGTTTTAAACACCTAACACACATTTCACATCACTCTTTTATTCGTTCGCCGTTTCACGATTATCAACCAAGAGATTGGAATAGCTGGTGGCCTGATAGCCGTGTGAACACTTCTTACGGATGGGGTGATTGGGCTTGGAACAATGGCGACAGACGTTATTTACGTTTAGGCGTATACTGGAAAACTCCTTTCCACTTTGAATATTATATCGATGGAGCATTGGTACGTGTAATGTACCATAACGCCATGGCGACATTAATGAATGGAACATGGGAGTATACGTATTATAATCAGCAGCACCCTATGGGTACGCAAGATTCCTATGGCAATAATATTGGTGGTCAACCTGTTAACCAAGGAAATGGATATTCTGCAGTAACGACTTATGCTTATTCGAGTGAATTTGAATTTGGGACGCTACAAGCGGCAAGTGCTGCTTCGAATGGTATTAATGTGATTGATCCAGGAGAATACCAATCGGGTAATGGTTTTACTAAGGAAATGGATATCATTATTAATGTAGAATCGCAAAGTTGGTTAGTTTCTTATGGTAAAACACCAAATGATGCTGCCCTTGCTGATCCTGCTAGAAATGCAATGGAAGTGGATTGGGTACGTGTATATAAACCTGTAGATGGAGGAAATCCTACACCTCCAGTTGCTGTTACTGGAGTAACTATTACTCCTGCCACTTTGGACCTAGAAACGGGTGCTACTGTAAATGTAACAGGTCAGGTGATTCCTTCTAATGCAGACGATCAAACAATCACGTTTACATCAAATAATACGGCAGTGGCTACTGTTTCCCAATCGGGTGTGATAACTGCTATCGCCGAAGGTACTGCTGTAATTACTGCGACATCAACTGATGGTGGATTCACTGCTACATCAACGGTAACAGTAACGGATGCAACAGTCACTCCTCCCCCTCCCAATGGAGAAGCGTTAATTATTGAAGCAGAAGATTTTAATAGAACTGGAGGTACTTTTAACGATGGTAATGTTCCATTTGGAGCCAACCGTGTTAATGGAGTCGGTATCAATTGGGTGAACTCAGGGGATTATGTAGAATTTGATATCAACGGAACAGCTGGAACTTACGATGTGAGTTACAGTATTTCAACTCCATCGAATAATGCTGCAATTTCTTTATCTGTTAACGGTACGAATGCTGGTTCAACCAATGTTCCAAATAATGGTAGTTGGGATAATTACAACACTTTAGAAGCAGGGTATTCGATTCAATTATCTCAGGGTAGTAATACATTAAGAGTGACGGCATCAGGAAGTCACGATTGGCAATGGAATTTAGATAAAATCACGTTAACTCCTGTAGAGGGAGATCAAACTGTTGCGGTAACAGGAGTAACTTTGAGTCCTTCCACTTTAACTTTAGATATTGGTGCTACAGGTAATTTAACTGGACAAGTCATTCCATCGAATGCAGATGATCAGACTATGATCTTCACTTCGAGCAATACTGCAGTAGCGAGTGTTAATCAATCAGGTGTAGTGACTGCAATAGCTGCAGGTTCGGCAACAATTACAGCTACTACTACAGATGGAGGTTTTACTGCTACTTCGAGTATTACTGTGAATACTCCTTCTACAGGGAATCCTCCTGAAACTATCGTGATTGAAGCAGAAGATTTTGAATCTACTGGCGGTACTTTTAACGATGGTTTTGTTCCTTTCGGAATGAATAAAGTCAATGGATTAGGCGTAAACTATGTCAATTCAGGTGATTATGCAGACTATACCATCAATGTTGTAGGGGCTGCCACTTACGATATTCAGTATATGATTTCTACTCCAATGAGCGGTGACACAAGAGTGCAATTGCTTGTAGACGGTGTGGCTGTATCTACAGATAATGTGGGAAATAACGGTCAGTGGGACGATTACCAACCTCTAAATGGAGCATCAGTAAGTTTAAGCGAAGGCGAACATACCGTAAGAGTGTATGCTATCGGTAGTCAGACTTGGCAGTGGAATTTAGACAAAGTAACGTTAACTCCTCAGAGTTCATCATCAAGAGTTGCTTTAGAAGAAGCACGGGCAGACATGTATGTATTCCCTAACCCTGCACATGGTGAAGTGAATATTTCTGGTATTCCTGCTGGCGAATATACTTTTACAATTTACAATATGAATGGTGTAGAGGTATATGCAGAAACTACTTCTTTCAATATCAAAAAGACATTTGATATTCAATCGTTATCAAGTGGTATTTACTTCTTGAAGGTGGCAGGTAAAGAGGGAAGTTATTCTTCTAGAATTTTAGTGAAATAAAGATATTCAAGTACTTTTGTGCTGCTTTTATAATGTCTCATAGGGAAGGTACTTGATTACCTTCCCTTTTTATTTTGTCTGATAGGAATTCGTATATTTATGGAAGTATGATCAATGAACTTACGAAACACCAACAACTTTTTGATAATGGGAAGATTACAACTTTTTGAATTCGAAGACCAACAATGGTTTCCATCTATGATTAGAAATTATGGAACTGATTTCCTTCAATTTTTGGCCAATAAAACTAAGATGTTTGCTCCAGCGGTAGGTATTTTAAACGAAGTGATGGAACAAAGCAATACCACCAAAATAATTGATTTAGCTTCTGGCGGAGGTGGTAGTTGGTTATTTCTAAATGAAGAATTGAGAAAAGTGAAGCCCGAAACCAATATCACTTTAACTGATTATTACCCTAATCTACCCGCATTTAAAAGAACATCAGCTTTAGCTGATAATATCTATTATAAAAACGAGGCAGTGGATGCGACGAATGTGCCATCCGATTTGCAAGGAATTAGAACACAGTTCTTATCACTTCATCATTTTGATGAGAAATCTGCAGTAAAAATCTTACAGAATGCTGTAGACGCTCAACAACCGATCGCTATTTTCGAAGGTCAAGAAAGATCCATTCCAAGTGTGATCGGAATGCTATTTTCTCCTATTACATTATGGTTAGTCACCCTTTTTATCCGACCATTTAAATTAGGAAGGGTCTTCTTTACTTACCTGTTTCCTATCGTTCCTCCTTTTGTAATGTGGGATGGAATTGTCTCTGCACTTCGTACTTATTCGGTAGATGAAATGAAGGGTTTGGTCAGCAAAGTTGAAGGGAATGAACACTACGAATGGAAGATTGATAAGGTAAAGAATGGTCCTGGAGTGGTGTTGTTTCTTGTGGGGTGGCCTAAAATATAAACTCTTTTATTATAAAGGTTGTTGAAAAGAGAATTATTTTAATTTCGACAACCTTTTTATTTTATTTTTATAAATGTATAAATTATTTAGAAAAAAGGTAGGTAAAGAAATAGTACTTTGCTAAACTAAATATCTAATTATATGCAAATTAACACCCCTCATGAACAATTTTTATACCCTCTTTTTATGTAAATAGTAATCCATAAATAAACCAATATTATATAGTTTCATAGAGACGTAAATTCTTTTATACTAAAAAGGAATATTCTTTTTTTTTTTGGCCAATAATTACGTCCTGTAATCATTTTTCCGATTCTACTTTTGCTTCATAAGAAATTCAATTTTTTAATAAATAAAAGTATGACTGGAATAAATCAACAAGTAAAAGGATTCGGTGTAATTCTTTTCTACTGCCTATCATCTTTAAGCCTTTTTATGGCTTGTAATACAAAGATGAATACCGAACAACAGCTAAAAGGAATCAATAATACAAGTATTAATGCTCCACTAACTACTACCGTAGATGTAAAAGATGGTGGATCAAAAAAGTGGATTGAGCTTAACATCTTTAATAATACAGATAAGGAACAAGTTGTAGAAAATGTATCTTTCAACTTAGATATAGATGGTAAAATCTCAAAAGACGCTCAAATTATGATGGGTAGTTCTGATATGGGTAGATTACCCACTCAGATTTTTAACAATAAAAACAAAATCGATTATCATTCTAAAAACTTTGTAATGGTAAAAGAGGGCGACAAGTATTTGCTTGCCGGTTTACTTTCTTGGAATATTTTCCTTCCAGAATTTACTATAGTTGATGATAACATCTTGGTATCTGCTAAAGGTGACGGTAAAATTATTCCTGCCAATAAAAGTATCGATTTCGAGAAAATTGTTGTTTTAAAAGGTAATAACTGGGCGACTTTATTGGATGAATATGGTCAACTTATTTATGATGAAAATGCAAAACGTAAGAAGAAAGACGATGTTGTTTGGAAAGGATGGGCGACATGGGATTACTATGTAAGAGACTTTACTTCTAAAGACGTTGATGATAATATTGTTGCACTTAACGAATTAAAAACCAATGCTAACATAATTCAGTTAGATGGTGGATGGTGGCCTCAAAGAGGAGATTATGACATGACAAAAGAAGGTTATAACATGAAAGAAGTAGTAGACAATATTGTTGAAAACGGTTATAGTGTAGGTCTTCATTTCGATGGTTTTAGAGGTGATATCCGTTCGAAAGTATATAAAGAACATCCTGAGTATTTCTTAAAAGATTTTGATGGTACAACAAGAGTACACACAAGTATTAGAGGTAATGGTGATACTTTAGCTTGTAACTTCTTCGATTATTCTAACCCGGAAGCACGAACATATATTCAGAAAATGATTAAAAATATGCGTGATGAATGGAAAGTAGAATACTTTAAAGTTGACTTTATGCGCTTCGGCTTAGAGCCAGGTGTTCCTTACGTTAAAGGAACAACTCCTGCAGAAAGATTTAAATTAGGTGTAACGGCTATTCGTGAAGCAATTGGTGAAGAAAATTACTTCTTAGGTTGTTCTGCTGTATTTGGTCCTACTTTTGGCGAGATTGATGGTTTAAGAACTGGTGGCGATATTTTCCCTACATATAAGGCAGTGCCAGAAAGAGCTGTTGCAAACCTTGGAAACTCTTACCTACATGGTAATGTTCTGAATGCGGATGCTGACTACATTATCCTTCGTGAATCACATGAGGAGGATGAAACTATTACTGTAGACCCACATAAACATTCTGATTTAAACAAAGCAGAAACAATTATCTGGTCGAAATTCTCGTCATTATTCGGATCATCTAGAATTGATAGTGATAAAGTGGGTATTCTTGGAGATGATAAGAAAAACATTCTTCCAAGTTTATTTGAACTTCCAAAGATGTCTAAAATTATAGCAGTAGATACTTGGGAACATTACACTAATCGTCATGATGCCCCTCAAATTGTAGTTTCGGAAACTGATAAGAAATCATACATCTCTATTTTTAACTGGGGTGATCAGTCACAAAATTATACAATCGAAGGTATTCAATCAGGAACAGCTAAACCATTATTTAAAACAAACAACATTGATATCCAAAATGGTAAACTTGAAGTGAATATTGACAGTAAAGATTGTTTGATTCTTGAATTAGATAAAAAAGAAAATATTCTTGAATTCATCAATAATTTAAAATATTCTACATACTACGTTATGTAATTCAATTATTTAACTAAAAAAAGGACTGTCTCCAAGTCCATAATAATTAGGAATGTTGTGATACAACGTTCCTAATAAGCTTTATGAACAAAACTATTAATTATATAAAATGATGTGTGACTACATAAAATACTATATTCGAATATTTATCACCCTTACTTTATTTACTAAAACCATTGCCTTACCCGCACAAAATGATAAAAGTATAACACTTCAAATTCTAGATAATGAATATTGGTGGGGAGGATTAAGTTCATTAGGGCATCAAATGCCTTATTCGAAAGCAACAAAACTTAAAATAGATCTATGGGGAAACAATAGAGGCAATCAGGCACAACCTCTACTCATCTCTAATAAGGGACGTTATATTTGGAGTGAATCCCCTATCCAATATGAATTTCACGAGGGGAAGATCAATGTAAAAGTCAGAGAAGGTAATATTTACACCGGGAAAGAAGGAGATGACCTTAATAGTGTATATCAATATGTATCTCAACGCTTTTTTCCGTCTAATGGAAGTATCCCAGACGAAATTTTATTTACACATCCTCAATACAATACTTGGATAGAGCTTACTTATCATCAAAATGAAAAAGACATCTTAAAATATGCTCAATCTATTATCGATAATGGCTATCCTCCAGGCGTGTTAATGATCGACGACAATTGGCAAGAAGATTATGGTAATTGGAATTTTTCTTCTCGTCGTTTTAAAGACCCAAAGGGATTAATTGATCGGTTACATCTAATGGGATTTAAAGTAATGTTATGGGTTTGTCCATTTGTTAGCCCTGATTCAGAAATTTTTAGACAACTGGCCGAAGACGGTCTTTTGATTTTGGATCCTCAGAAAAAGCAAGAAATTTTATGGGCAAATACAAAAAATAAAGCCGCAGCTATAAGATGGTGGAACGGCTTTAGTGCCTGTCTAGATTTAAGTAACCCTAAAGCAGAAGCTTGGATGCATCAACAACTAGAAAATTTAGTAGAAAATTATAGTATTGATGGATTCAAATTTGATGCAGGTGATGCTAGATTCTATAAAAACAATGTGGTTTCCTATCAAGAAGTAAGTCCGAATGACCATACTACTTTCTTTGCTAAATTGGGGCTTAACTTTCCACTAAACGAATACCGTGCTTCTTGGAAGATGGCGGGCTTACCTCTAGTACAACGTCTAAGAGACAAAAGACACAGTTGGGAAGATCTTCAAAAACTTATTGGCGATCAACTTTCTCAAAGTGCAATGGGCTATGCTTATACGTGTCCAGATATGATCGGAGGAGGGGAATATCAATCTTTCAAAAAAATTGAAAATATCGATCAAGAATTAATCGTTCGTTCTGCACAAGTTCATGCCTTAATGCCCATGATGCAATTTTCTGTTTCTCCTTGGAGGGTTTTATCCGATAAAAATAATCAGTTGTGTTTGGAAGCTGCAAAATTACATCAACAAATGGGTGCAAAAATGGTGATGCTTGCAAAGAGAGCATCAAAAACTGGTATACCCATTGTTCGTCCTATGGAAATGGTATTTCCTAATGCAGGTTATGAAAATATCAAAGATCAGTTTGTTCTGGGAGATGATGTTATTGTTGCCCCTATAATTAAGAAAGGTCAAAGAAAGCGAAAAGTTATTTTACCTAAAGGGAAATGGATGGATGAAAAAGGAGAAAAATACAACGGAGAGGCAACAATAGAAATTGAGGTCCCTTTAGAGCGTTTACCGTACTTTAGTAAAATAAAATAGCTTATTTATATTAATAAGGCATATTTTGAACAATTTATATCACTATTTTGACCGAATATTGATCTTGTTTAAAATATTTACATCCTCAAGTATTTCAATAAAAAGTGATATTTGTAAAACTAAAGGAAGAATTTTTAAACTTAAATACTTTAGTATAAAAATAAAATCGTTAATAGAAATAATTAACTTTGTTTCTGACGGTTCTAGCAAACAAAAATAGATGAAATGAAAAAGATTCTTATTTACACCGCCTTATTAATTGTGCCTTTATCTTTAATTAGTGCCCGTTATTTTGACGAATTAAGCTTTCCGTATTGGCCATCTTATAAGTACCTTGAGATCGATGAGTTATCATCTATTTCTCCTCAAAAATGGATTACTGAAGATCACGTTCTAGAAGGGTGGGATTGGTCGTTACCTCCAAACACAAAACCTGCTCCATCATCTTTGGTTGGTTTACAAAGAAATATTGGATTGCATAAAGATTTCAAAGATTTAAATTTACAATTCGAAAGTAACTCTGTAGGTATTTTATGGGTAAAATGGAGAGATATTGAAAAAGAGCCCGGAGTATATGATTTCTCCAAGGTGATTAAAAGAATTAAACAAGCAAAAAAAGTTGATACCGATATATTATTAAGAATTCTTTGTCATGCTAGATCTCGAGGATCAGACGATAAAGCTCTTCAAAGAGGAGATGCTCCATTGTGGTTAGATAATTATCATATTGATTTATTACCTCAGAAAACTCCCAAACATAATATTAATTACAACCCTGCCAGTCCAGTTTTCCATTATCAATATTTAAAATTGATCGATGCTTTAGGAAAAACTGAAATTCCAAAATTAGTAAAAGCAGCTTATGTTGGTTATGCTTCACCTAGTTTTGGTGATGAAGGAATTGGGCCATATGGAGAAAAAAATAGTGCTGCCAACGATACTGTGCCTCATGTAAGAGAACGACTTGATGCTTGGCAAAATGCTTTCAAAGGCATGGAAAGTAAAATATTTATGGGTGGACCATGCGATTATGGTTTCCAAAAAGGGTTTGGCGTTAGAAGAGGGTATGTAGAAATGTATTACTACAATATACCTAACCACGATCTTGGTCAATACCTTGATGAAAACGGTTATTTAATGGTTGATGAAAATTCGCCTATCCTAAAAAATAAGACTTTTAATGGTGAAGTAAACGAAGAATACGAAGAAGATTGGGCAACATCTAATAGAGGTTTCCGATTTGGTAAAGATACAAGTGGATTCCCGTACAGGTATTTTATGAGTAACCTGAGGGCTTTACAAATGAGATGCACTTATATTCATACTACAGGACATCTAATACCTGAAATGTTACCGTTTATATCACTTGAATTAGGTAGAACAGTAGAAGATACTCCTGATGTATGGTCGTTTTTAACTACAAGTTACATAGGCAGTAAATATTATCAGAATCACGATTATAGAAATCGACAAATTACAGATCAAGAAAAATCGTATGGAATAGAGTTGAAAAACTTCGAAAGATGGTTGTATCAAAGAGATGCTGAAGGATATGAAACTACTCCTGCTGTAAAAATTAATCATCCAATAAAGATGTGGATGATGGAAAAAGGTAAGTATTATGATTACATCGCTAGATCTGGCCAAAAAATAGGATTTGACATAGACGACAGATGGAATGAAGGTAAAAAACTAGCCATAAAAGTATCTTATTTTGATCAAAACAAAGGTGGTCTAGTTCTAAAATACAATGCAGGCGAAATGCAAAAAGCAATATCAACAGAGGGAGATGGAAAGCTGAAGACGGCTACATTCGTATTACCCAAAATACAGAAAAATAGTATGGATCATGCATTTGATTTTACTTTAGAATCCAATCTAGCAGACGAAAATATTGTAGTATCTATGGTAAGAGTAATTAATTATTAATAAGCTATATTATTATCATATATAAAGGTCAATATCAATCGGTTAATTGATATTGACCTTTTTTTAATTATCAATTTTTATCCTATTTCAAGAAGGTAAACTTAAGCATCAAACCATAACTGCAGAATATGGTACAAAAAAAGTCCATTTTGGTCATTTATTATACCCCTTCATCACATTAAGATAAAAAAGGAACAATAGTACTCATCTTTGCACTAATGCATCACCTATTTCAATAACTAAACTACCACCTTTGGAAGGTGTTAGAACAACACTTGATTTTTTTTACTAACAAAAAATAAGTATGAAATTTAATTATCATTTACTTCTATGGTTGGGGATATTCTTTTCTCAACCCTTCACTCTTTTGTCACAAAGTGTACCTCAAGATATCTTAGATATCAACCCTAATGTTTTACCAGAAAGTACCTACCCTTTTTGGCCAGCGTATAATTATCTAGAATTTTCTGATGTTCAAAACATAGAAGCACAGGTATGGTCTAAGTCAGATCATACAGTGATGGGTTGGGATTGGTCACTTCCTGAAAATACTGTCCCTGCAACGAATAGTATGATTGCTCTACAAAGGAATATTTACTTTAAAACAGATGGGTCAATAAAAGAATTTGATGCCCCCAATCTAAAATTTGAGGGTAACCCCGTTGGTCTTTTATGGGTAAAATGGAGAGATATAGAAAAAGTGGATGGAGAAATTGATTTCTCCACGGTAATAAGTAGTATTGAACAAGCCAACAGTCAGGGCGTTGATATTGTTCTCAGAATTTTAGCACACTCTAAAGAAAGAGGGAATGGAGTGGAAGGTGAAGCCCCACTTTGGTTAGAAGATTTAGGAGCAAGTTTACTACCTAGAGATAAAACAAGCGATAATCTAAATTTTGATCCCTCAGATCCTATTTTCCATGAGCAATACCTTCAATTGGTAGATGCATTAGGAAAGAGTGGTATTCCTCAAATGGTAAAATCAGCTTATGTTGGTTATGCTTCTCATACTTTTGGTGATGAAGGCATTGGACCCCATGGTGAAAAAGAATGGGAGAAAAATGATGCTGAAGTACATGTTAGAGAACGATTAGATGCTTGGCAACATGCATTTGATGGCATTGAACATAAAATATTTATGGGGGGAACAAGTCATTATGGATTTAATTATGGCTTTGGAGTAAGAAGAGGTTTTGTAGAAATGTACCTTTATAATATCCCTAACTTAGACATGGGGCAATCTATAGATGCTGATGGATATTTAATTCTAGATGAAAACTCTCCGATAGTAAGTCATGGTGGTTTCCATGGAGAAGTCAACGAAGAATATGAGCCAGCATGGGCCACTCCAGAAAGGGGATATCGTTTTGGAGCAACGACCAATTCATTTACCTACCGTTATTTTATGAGTAATCTAAGAGCCTTACAAATGAGATGTAATTATATCCATACTACAGGACATCTTATTCCAGAAATGTTACCCTTTATTGCTCAAGAATTAGGAAGATCCGTAGAAGACACGCCAGATGTTTGGACCTACCTAGGCACATCTTATATGAACCATCAAACATATAAGAACAATGACAATGCATCACCAAAACGTTCTTTCACTAAAGAAGAAAAGAATGAAGGTATTGAAATGAAAAATTTCGAAAGATGGTTATATCAAAGAGATGCAGAAGGCTATACCACTACTCCTGAAGTTCAAATTCAACAATCTATAAAAATGTGGATGGTATTCGAAGATAAATATTACGATTACATTGCCAGAAAAGGTAATAAAATCGGTTTTGATATTGACGATAGATGGATGAACGACGATCGGGAGTTAGCTATTAAAGTCACTTATTTTGATAATTCTAATGGACAACTTCAATTGGTTTACAACAATGAAAATTCTTCTAAATCCGTTGATCTTACTGGAGATGGTAAGCTAAAAACTACTACTTTCATTATCAATGATTTGGATGAAAATTCAATGCCTCAAGGTTTTGACTTTACATTAGAGGCTGGTGGAGAAGCCACTGAAATTACAGTTTCTATGGTTAGAGTAATCGATACCAATGAAGATAAAGATGAAATCCACGGAATGAGTGTACCAGAAAAAGTAACAGCAGGAGAACAAGTCACAGTTGCTGTAGATTATTTAGCCACTGAAAATAGAGAAATGACCGTTGAATTAAAATTGAATTCAACTCCTTGGACTACCTATGGATCTAAAAAAGTAAATGTGCAAGAAGGCGAAGGAACTCTTGACATCACATTTGATGTTGCTGATGATATTATCATTGCAGATAGTGCATATAAAATAAGTGCTTACCTATTTCCTGTAGGGGGAAATTATGGTAGTCGTTTGAGTTTAAAATCTTTAGGTGATATAAGTGCCATAGCACCTGTTTTTATAGACTCTATTCTTTCTATTATCGCTCCTCAACAGGTAAAAGGAGGTGAAGTTATAAGCTCCCAAATTCATTTCAATACCAAAGAAAATAGAGAGCTAACGGTAGAATTAAAATTAAATTCAGCTCCATGGACGACTTACGGGTCTCAAAAAGTAAATCTTACAAATAGAGAAGGAACCGTTGAAGTAGAATTTGAAGTCGCAGAAGACATTCTGATAGCTAATGATGCATATAAGATATCCGCTTATGTTTATCCTGTTGGTGGAAATTATAATGACCGTATTCATCAACTATCTATTACAGGAATTGATGCTATATCTTCCTCAATTACATCAAATTCCTCTACGCTACGTTCCAATAATTTAATAGTGTATCCAAATCCATTTTCTAATCAAATAAAAATTCAAGCCTCAGAAAACTTTATCATTTTTGATATCAATGAAAGACTTGTTTATGAAAGTCAAAACAATCAATTATCAGAGACTATCAATATTGATACAAGCCTATGGTTGAATGGAATGTATTTTATCAAATCTGTAAGCGGTGAAGTTGTTAAGATTCTAAAACATTGATATGCATAAAATGAAGTTATCTCATAAAGTAATATGCGATAGCCTACTCATTTGAATTGATTCATAGATAATTATGAAAGCACTACTACATTACAGAAGAAGTAACCTGTTGTAATGTAGTAGTGCTTTTATTTTATAATAACCAAGTATGTCTTGATACTTATTAAATGAATATAATATATAGAATCAAGACTGTTTACAAACACAATTATTGGTGAGTACTACTTTGAACGATATTACTGAATGTTAGTACTTTTATTTTATATGTTGAGTAGTGATGAACTAAATCTAAACACAAATAATAAAAAGCATAGACTGTACAGACTTTAAAAAGATAGAGGCTGTCTCATATTTCTTGAGACAACCTCTATTATTTATTCTATTATATAACTTTTCTAGTTGATTTTCTTTAATCTATTCATAAATAGCATCTGCTGTTTTCGCTACTTTTACAAGGTACTCATCTAATCCCCATGCGATACTCACGCCTGCGGCCTTTTCAGTTACCTCAATCATTGTTAAAATATTTAACTGTTGATTGGCATGTAAATTATCGTTCCCAAGTGAAACATTAATTACATTTCTTTCTTTTAAGTCGTCAGGATTACTAGGCCAATTTGTAGTTGAACTCCATGTTAACCCCTCAAACTCTGTCCAATCGTTTTTATCATACACTTTGGTAGGATCATTATCGTAACCAAATTGTACATGACGAGTAAATACTGGAGTTTGATTATTGTATTGTTCTGTAAAACTCACTTCTAATTGTCTCCAATCCGATTCTACATCAATGTTTTTAATTAATCCAGAACGACCTCTATCTACATTATCATTCCAAACAAAAACATTACTCATCGCTGTTTTAGTTACTGTTTTACCAAATTTCTCAATTTTTCCAGCTACCCATTCTAGTTTCACTCCATTATCGTTTCTTCTAAAGTGGTAATCTCCGTATTCTTGAGATCTTAAGCCGTATTGATTATCAGAATCAATTTTGAATTTAGATTGTGCATTTGCTGCAAATTCAAAATCAGTAAAGAAATGCTCCTCCCAAGTTGTACTCACTTGAATGATGAATACTTCAAAATCGATTGGGAAAACTTCTCCATCTAACATAATATCCACGGTAACACTAATTGGATATTCACCATCTGCAACATTACTATTTTCTGCTACAGTAATAGCACCAGTGGTAGGATTAATAGAAATGCCTTCGAAAGGAATATTCGATAACTTATATACTGGATTTTCTGTTACATCTTCACTAGTAATTGTAGCTTTCATTGGTGTCCAAGGAGTTAATTTCGCCAATTGAAGTACGTTACCTGATTGGCCCTCACCTCTATAAGTAATTTCTGGTTTATTGCCTACTGTCATTACAAAAGCATTTTCAACCAATAAATCACCAATAGGAGTTGCTAAAGTAATATGATAACTTGTTGTTCCATTAGGTACGTTAAATCCAACCTTAGAAATTACACCTGTTTTTGGATCAATCACTATATCACCAGTTTCAGGATTTCCTCTACTATCCGTAATACTATAAGTTATTTCGGATAGATCGATATCTTCTTCTGTACTAATTTTAGGTGTTGCAATTTCTCCAACTTTCATAAAGTCAACCAAAGCATCCTCATATTCTATATCAATAGCAATAGGATTTAAAGTAAATGTATATACATCTGCCAAGCTTTTTGGACCTTTATCCGTTTCAACTTCCAAACTAATCGTGTATTCTCCAACAGGAGTTACAGTACCTGTTTTTGTCAGCTGACCTAAAGTATCTATAGATACACCTTCTATTTCTGGAGAATAAGTGATATCCAAAACTTTAATTCCATCAAAGTTCTCTAGCACTGGAGTTGCAAATATTCCTTCTTTAGAAAACGCAACGGCTTCTGGAGCATCTGAATAATTAAAAACAAATGGAAGATCCATTAATTGTATAATACTAGCACTATCTTGATAAACCGAACCACCTAAGTAATCCATTCTCATTCTAAGGAAATAATGCCCAAGAGCTTGTTTATCAAGAGCAATATTTGCTGTTGATGTCAAAATAATCTCTCCTGTTTCATTATCTACTTGAATAAGATTTTGAAATTGTTCATAATCAAAATCTTCTAAATCAGAAGATACTGAATCTAAGAAAAATCGAACATAAGAGGTACCTTCCCATGTAGGAGCAGATACAAAAATTGTATCAACATAGCCAATATCTACTTGTTCATAATTAAGGTTTGTAGGAGTTTGTGTTTCAAGATCTTTGATGTGATCTGGTGCTTCTAAATCTTTATCGCAAGCAAAAAACAAAGCGATAAAAGAAATATAGAAACTTATATGTAATAATTTATTTTTCATAATTCATTCAAGTTTAGTATCCAGGATTTTGATCTCCTGCAGAAATCAAATGGTTGGAGTTTAGTTCGTTGTTTGGTATTGGTAAGTATTGAATTTTGTTATCTGTAGGATAAATAACATCCAAACCATCGACACCCAATGGTCCATTTACAAAATCGTTGTGTCTATCAATCACATTTGTTTTAAAGAACTGATAACCTCTCTTTCTTGCATCAAACCAATCTAAACCTTCTCCTACTAACTCAATTCTTCTTTGAATAAAGATTTGCTTATCAAAAGCCTCCTGATCCATTACACTCCAATCTTTAGGAAATTCAGAAACGGATTCTCCTGAATTTCTAGCTCTACCCAAGACTTCATTAACATAGTTTACTGCATCTGATGCTAAGCCTTTTTTATTTGCAATTTCACCCATCATTAATAAGTAATCGGCGTAACGGTAAATAATCCAGTTTTTATTAGCAGTTACAGTAACAGCAGAACGATCTCTCTGCATTAATTTGTAAAGAGGTACAAAGCCTGTAGCTAAGTTTAATCTTGTTACTTCACCTTGTACTTTTTTCTCAGGGTAATGTAACGTTTCCCAACCATTATTTCCTATACTACCGTCTTCTTCCAACTTGTATCCCACATATCTATTGATAAATGTTTCTGCAATTCTAGGATCCTCTGGTGAGTTTTCTGTAAACAAATCGTACAACTCTGGATTTGCATATAATCTACCAAAATTGTTTACCCCTTTAGTATATGATTTTGGTGTATAGGTTCTAAAAAACGAAGTTTGTGTTGCTGATGTAATACTAAACTGAAGTTCAAAAATTGATTCTGTAGTATTGTTTCCTGTTTCCAATTCCCAAAGGTCTCCATATCTCGGTACTAAGCTATATTTTTGATATACCTTTAGGCCTTCCTCATAAGCCAAGTCCCAATATTTAGCACTACCTTGATCAGTATAACCTTCAACTTTTAACCACTCATCGTTACTTTCTGCAGCATACGCTATTGAGCTGTAAACTCTAGCCAATAAGAAATTAGCTGCATATTTTTTAGGGAAACCACTTTCTTGTTCATCTCCTAACATGTACTCCGATGCTTTCTGAAGATCCGAGATAATCAAATCCAACATGTCAGCCTTAGACGATCTAGTTTTATACACCTCTTCCATCGATACTGGTAAAGTACGTAGTGGTGCACCTCCCCAATATTGATAAATTCGGAAATAATTAAACGCTCTCAAGAAGTATGCTTGACCAACATAATCTCTTGTTGCTGTAGGCACCCCTTCCCCTAGCATATCATTTTGATAACGCTTTTCGATATTGTAAATGATATCGTTTGCACTATTGATTGTTTTATAAAAATTCAACCAAGTATCGTTTACAGGAATATCGGTTGGATTCGGATTTAAAGAGGCAAGCGTAAAATTATATTCCTTTCTACCTGAATAGAAAAAACCCGAATTTAACGTCATGTCGTGCTGTTGAGAAGCGTATCCTTTAAAGTCTATCATTGTACCGTACATACCCAATACGGCCGATTTTTGACTTTCTACTGTGCCATACACTTCATCATCGGTAAGGACTGGTAATACTTCATTTTTACAAGCAAAACTTAATAGTCCAATTATGATAATACTATATATTGATTTCATTTCGAATAGTTTTTTTAATCTAGGATATTAGAAAGTTAGATTACAACCTATCAAGTAAGATCTGACGTTAGGGTAAGCACCCCAATCAACACCTATTAATGAACCGTTGTATAGGTCGTTCGTTACTTCCGGATCGTAACCACTGTATTTAGTAAATGTAAATGGGTTAGTTGCCGTAAAGTAAAGATTGATATTACTTAAAGATTTTGTTTTCACTGGTAAATCGTAGGCCAATGTAATGTTCGCAAGTCTCAAGTAACTACCGTCCTCAATAAGTTGATCCGTTACATAATTATCCATTACATTTTCTTGTCCGAATAAAATTCTAGGTTCTGTACCATTTGGATTTTCTTGTGACCAAGCATTGTAATAGGCATCTTTACTTAATGACCATTGATTACCACCTCTTGTATACGTATAGAAAATTTTATTTGCATTCAAAACATCATTCCCTTGTACTCCACTCCAAAGCATGCTTAATGATAAAGATTTATATCTTACTGATGTTCTAAAACTATAGATAAAATCTGGGTTAGGATCACCAATAATTGTTCTATCTTCGGCAGTAATTACACCATCACCATTTTGATCCACAAAACGGATATCACCTGCTTTATTTTCTGAACCAAATAAAGGTCCTGCTTTCGCTTCCTCATCAGAAGTATAGATACCATCTGTTTTATATCCGTAGAATAAACCGATTGGCTGACCGCTAATAAAGATGTTTGCAGCATCCATTGAATTCGATACATTATCACCTAAATAATATTGTGCTTGGACAGGTGTTCCGTTCATATAGATTTGTGAAGAAGGCAATCCAAGATCTCCTAATTCAGTGATGTTTTTTGTAATTGAACCACCTACAGTAATACCCCAATCTTTTTTATCTAGAATTACTGCTTCCAAGTTTAATTCCACCCCTTGGTTACTCATTGTACCTCTATTCACGTAGAAGTTATCGAAACCAGTAGAAGCTGGAGCTGCAATTTTTTGAAGCAAATCTCTTGTCGTTTTATGATAAACATCTAAAGATCCATTAATTCTTGATTTAAAGAACCCAAAGTCAACACCAACATTATATTGTTCAGTTGTTTCCCAAGTTAAAGAAGCATTTGGAATATTATTAGGTATTGTACCTACTAATGATCCATTAGAAATACTTCCGTACAAGTTAGTATCGTAGCCTTGGAAAGTATTATAAGGAGGAATTCCTTGGTTACCTGTAACCCCCCAACCTGCTCTCATTTTAAGATCAGATACTACATTCGATGTATTTAAGAATGCTTCTTCTGAGATAAACCAAGCAGCTGATGCCGAAGGGAAGTATCCCCATTGATGTCCCTCTGCAAATTTAGACGATTTATCTGCTCTAAAGTTAGCCGTTACTGTATACTTATTATTGAATGTATAATTTACTCGACCTAAGTATGAAAATACATTTTCGTTGTAAGGCATGTATTTGTAAGGAGAAACCACCACTTTACCTAATTGAGGGGCTTCTGTTCTTCTCGATTTATTGTCAAAATCTGATACTACATAAGTATTACTAGCTTTGTCGATATTATCATAAGTTACTACCGCTGTTGCATTTACTCTATGCTTTTTACCAAACTTTTTATTGTATGATAAAATACCATCCACATTATAACTTGTTCTGTTTTGTCCCATTTCACTGTAAAGACCATTGTATTGATCTCCTTGGAATGTACCCGGACCAAACCAGATTTTTCTTTCTTGTGAACGGTAATCTAAACCAGTTCTCACTTGGAATTTGAATGCTTTAGAAATTTTATAGTTTAATTTAACTGCAGTAATATTTCTAAATTGCTTGGTGATATCGTCGTTATTTTCTAAGAATTTAACTGGAGTGTTTTGCGTTCCTTCTCCATTATTATCTTCTTGATTTAGAACACCTGTAAGTGGATTCTGTGCAACAGTTCTATTGATTAATGAGTTATTAGCACCTGCTTTGTTTCCTGTTTGAGGGAACATACCATCCATATAAAACAATGTGTTTTTTACATCTAGCGATAACTTGTTGGATACTTTTTGATTTAAATTAAAAGTCATATCTCCACCTTTCTGTTTAGATCTTTGGACTATACCTTCCTGATCTTGATATCCAACTGAGAAATAATATTTACTTTTTTCTGTGCCTCCCTGAATTGACATTCCTGCATTGTAGCTTACAGAATTTCTAAAGATTTCGTTTTGCCAATTGTGTTGATCATACTTCGTACCAGTAGCAGCATCATATACTTCTCTATTTTGATGATCCAAAACATAAATAGGTTGCCATCCTTCCATCATGTTTCTTTCGTTGTACATCATGGCATATTCGTAACCATCAAGAACATCAATATTTTTAGCACTTTGACTGATTGTTGTTTGCGCATAAGCATTGATTTTAGCATCACCTTTTGATCCACCTTTTGTGGTAATCAAAACAACACCATTTGCTCCTCTTGATCCATAAATTGCGGTAGCAGAAGCATCTTTAAGCACTTCTATATTAGCTATATCTCTAGGATTTATACCCGCCAGACCGTTAATTGGACCTGCCGATGCGGTGGCTGCATTAGAGCCATTTTCCATAGTTTCGCCAGCACTACTAATAATTACACCATCAACAACGTATAGAGGTTCGTTGTTACCTCTAAGAGAGTTCACACCACGAATTTTTACAGAAACAGCTCCACCAGGGTTACCACTGTTACCTCCTACTTGAACACCGGATAACCGACCCTGTAATAATTGATCTACAGTATTAAACTGTCTAGCGATGTTCTCATCTTCTTTTACTGAACCAACGGCTCCTGTAATATCCCTTTTACTCATTGTGCCGTAACCTACTACGACAATTTCATCTAGTATTTTTTCTTCATTCTTTAATGTAAAATCTTTTGTTTTTTCACCGTTATAAACCCAAACAATTGGTTTCATACCAATATAGGTAACTTCCAAAGTTTGTCCGACACTTAGGCCTGTTAGCGTATAGTTACCTTCAAAGTCCGTTACTGTGCCTTTTTCAGTATCTTTTAGTTTTATAATCGCAGATGGAAGTGGAAGATTAGATTCTTCATCAATTATTACCCCTTTTAAGGTAAAACCATTTCCACCTTGACCATAAGTAAGATTAAATGATAAAAATATCATGCACAACAATAATAGCCAATGTTGTCTTTTTTGTAGTTTCATTTCATCCTTAAATAAATTAAAAAAATGCTTTAACTGTTTTTACAAATGTACTTTTGACAACTCCTTGACAGGGGAGGATTTTAGACCAAAAACAGAAAAAGTAGTCTTTTTTTATAGCAAAAAATGTCCAATTGAACTAAAAACACAAGGTCTGAACAATTTGTGCAATTTTACTATTCTTAGGTTTTCATAAAAATGTTTGTTCGTTAAGGTTTCGAATTTAATAATAAATAACCTCAATTTAATGATGGTTAGGAATCTAAATAAACAAGGTGTACTATTTGCAATACAATTACACAAAACAAAAAAACACCTCTCCAATAATTCTATTTATGAATATCTGAGAGGTGATAATGATTATTTTTGATGAATATAAATTACTTTATAGGTATTAATTGATTGGGTCGACTGCTATTTCCTCAATAATCAGATTTCCTACATAAGCATTTAAGTTACTTCCCATAGAAATCATTAACTGATTAATCTTTTCATCTTGGTCTATTGTGAAAATAGCTTCAAATTCTGAAAATTCATTAGAAACCAACACTTTTTGCTTAGTCGTTTTTTTATATATATGTCCACTATCACCTATCATTTGAACCTGACAAGCAAATTTGGTCGTTTCTTGTTTCTTTTTGATAAAATTCCCTTGACCTGCCTTTTTATTAACGACCGATGGATAAAGCTTATTTGTATCCTTCACTTTTAGCTTAAATCTAACCTTGTATTTTGTACCTACCCTATTTTGTAGTGGTGTATTTAATTTAATTTTTTGACCAAAACCGAAATTATTGAAATTTCCAGTATAATCATTAGGGTCTAATGCTCTAACTACTAATTGATCTTTCAATATAACAGCTTGAGTTTTCATTGGAAAAATGTTCAAAATAGCTTGTCGTTGAGAAAAATCGGTCTTGAATGAACTTTGGTAATTATCTATTGTCACTTTTGCTAACATCAGATCATCTAAAAGAATTTTTCTGCTATTGTATTTTGATATGTCTATACCAAAACTCAAATACCCATAACCTTTATCTAGGTCATCTTCGGTTACAGTGAATTCTTGCATTATAAAACTCCATTCTTTGTCTATACTAATTTGTTTATAGGATGTTTTAGGTAAAGAAATTGGTTTTTTAAATGCAGCTGTTTTAGTAAGATTACCCCCAATACTTGCTTCGTTTTTTGTATGGTTCGATTTGGCATAAAATCCAAAAATATAATTTCCAGCTTCTGTTATTTGTACTGCAGCTGTTCTCAATATTACTTTAATCTGAGAGGATTCAATATGTTCGCTAAGTTCTATTTTTAAACTATTGTGTCCGTTTCTGCTTTCGAATTGAACTATACCGGAACTATAGACATGCATACCTTTATCTGATTGAATAAAAATTCCAGGCACACCCATTTTTTTTATTCCACCATATTCTCTTATTTCAAATTTCTTATTCTCACTTTCAAATTTAGGATCTTCAAGTGGGATCATTTTATATTCCTGTGCAAGGATGAAATTACTGAATAGCAATAGTATTATTAAGGTTGATTTTTTTGTTAGCATAACGTAATTATTTTTTCATTTCTTTCTTATTTTGATGCAATTTACACATGCTTAAAATAGACTAGGGATAGAAACTGTTTTTTAATAAGGTGAAATAATTGTTCAAAATATTAAACACTGATTTACCGATATATACATCATTAAAAGAACGTTTATTATCCCATAATTTAGAGATCCATATGAATAAAAAACTATGAGATATATGAGTAATTTTAGACTTTAATCTAAAAAGGAATAAAAGTGTAACATCACTTGTTTTTTAGAAAGCCATATTTGTTTTAAGCAAAAAAAGTATGAAATCTTATCGTCTTAAGAAATGACCTTATTACATATTCATAAAGATAAATGGAAACCTAAATTTATAACCTTTATCCTTTTAGCGGTATTTACTTTTAGTTGTAATAAAACTAAAACTTTTCAACACGCAAGACCTAATATATTATTTTGTATTGCCGACGATGCGGGAATGTTTATGAGTGCTTACGGATCTAAATTTGTGAATACACCCTCTTTTGATAAAGTGGCAAAAAATGGTTTACTATTTATGAATGCTTACACTCCCATAGCAGCAAGTGGTCCATCGAGGAGTGTAGTACTTACCGGTAGAAATCCATGGGAATTAGAACAAGCAGGAAGAGAAGGGGTTGTTTTCCCATCCAAATTTAAAACATACGTTGAAGCCTTAAACGAGCAAGGCTATTTGGTTGGATATACAGGAAGAAGCTGGGACGCCGGAGATCCTGGTATCATGAATAACCAACCAAGAAAACTTACGGGAAAATCTTTTAATAAATTTAAAATGATCCCTCCTACTCAATCAATTTCATCAGACGACTACTCTAAAAACTTTGAATACTTTTTGTCGCAACAAAAAGAGAACGAGCCTTGGGCTTTTTGGTATGGATCAAGAGAGCCTCATAGAAATTATACATTCCGATCTGGGGTAAATGTAGGAGGTAAATCTCTATCTGATATCAAGAAAAAAGATATTTATAAATTCTTACCAGATAATGATACCACAAGACACGATTTATTAGATTACGCTACTGAAATGGAATACAGTGATCATCATTTAGGTAAAATGTTGGATCTCCTCCATAAAACCAATCAGCTAGACAATACTATAGTTATTGTAACATCGGATAACGGAATACCTTTCCCTAGAGTAAAAGGTATGGAATATGAAAGGAGTATTCATTTGCCATTAGCTATTATGTGGGGGAAAGGAATCAATAATCCTGGTAGAGTAATAAATGATTATATCTCATTTACTGATATTGCCCCAACAATTTTAGAAGTGGCCAATATTTCTTCAAAATCAAAAATGGAAGAGATGAGTGGGAAATCGTTTACAGATATATTTTATACAGATAGAGAGGGTTGGATCGATAGCGATAGGAATTATATATTGATTGGTAAAGAAAAAAATCACATCAATCAGTTCTCTGAAAACGATTATCCTGTTAGGGGTTTAGTAATGGATAATTATTTATACCTACAGAATTATAAAAATAATAACCTTTTACAAATTCCTGCAAGATCATCTAAAATAGCTAGAGAAATAAATCCTACTTATGAATGGATTTTAAAACAAAAAATGGAAAACCTTCATAATAATTATTGGGATTGGGCACACAGTACTCCAGAAAAAATAGAACTCTATGATATTCATAAAGATCCTGATTGTTTAAATAATCTTTCCAAATTAAGTGCGTATCAGAAGCAGATTAACTTGATGTCTGAGTTAATGACAGAAAAATTAAAAAAGCAGAATGATCCGAGAATGTTAAAACAAGAAAATAATCTTAAAGAAGATCCTAAAAGTCAACACCTTACTTTGTTACGAATAAGTAATGATAGTAATAGAGTTACTGCAGAATACTTTTAACCTTTTTAAATAAATAAGAGATCTAAGAATTAAATAAATACCACTCTAAATATGCTAACTTTAAGTTATTAAATAAAGAAAATTAGAGAGTACTAAATTTATACAATGAGACATATTTTTACCATATTACTTTTTATCCTTTTTAATGCCTCTTTCGCATCGAATACATTTAAGATACATGCTATTTCACAGCAATTATCGAATAGTGAAGTGTATTCTTTATTGGAAGATCACAATGGATACATATGGATTGGTACTTTAGATGGACTCAATTATTATGATGGATACAATATTAAGGTATTCAATATTGGAGATGATAGAGATAACACCCTATCCAACAATACAATTTATGCTCTAGCAGAAGATAAAAAGAATAGGATTTGGATCGGAACAAACGACGGTTTGAACATTTATGAACCTTTGTACGATAGATTTACACAAATCTCTTTAAATAAATATGTATCGAGAAAAGAACGTGTAAATACTTTTCAAATTCAAGGAAATCACCTTTTTGTAGGTACTCATAGCGGTTTGTACATCATAAATATCAATCAGGAAACAGATCAAATAAAAAAAAGTAACTTTATTAAAGTAAATGAAGTGTTTCCTCAATCTTCTATAAATAACATTAAACCCGATCCGGTAGAAAAAGGAGTACTTTGGATTGCCTCTAGCCATGGGTTGGCCAAGATTAAATACAATGCCAAGAAAAACAGAATCCGTATTTTATCAAAACCTCAACAATTAAGAGAAGTAAAAATCACTGCTATAGATTTTGACAACAACAATAATATTTGGTATTCTACTGCTCAGGATCTCAATAAATATTACATTAAAGAAAAGAAAATTAAGAAGTGGAAAGATATTCGATCTATTTCTGACCTTCAGGTAGATAGGAATGGAAACCTTTGGATATCTTCTGTAAGCAACGGATTATTTTACCTTAATAATTTTCAGTTAGAAACTGAGGAAATCTATTTCCATAAACTGATGCAAACTTCCACACCATTAATCCGAACATTATTTCTAGGTAAAGATGGTACAATGTGGATAGGAACTATTGGTGAAGGAGTGAATTATTTAGATGTAGATAACAATCCATTTAAGCAATATAATATCTCCAAATACATTGATAATAAAAAGATTACACATTTTGTTCGTTCCATCTATAAAGATGAGTCGCAAAATTGTATTTATTTTGGTCTACACAATGGAGGATTATATGTGTATGATGAAAAAAGTAAAGTCACAAAAAAGGTCGGTCTAGGAGAATTGTTGGTATTTGATATCAAAAAGATTGATCAAAAGATATTTGTAGGTACTAAACAAGGTATTTATACAATTTCCGATAAAGGAAATGCTCATCAAGTAAATAAGATTATTTCTATACCATCTACTTGTACCAACCTACTCGAAGGCAACACCAAAGGGGTACTTTGGGCAGCAACATTAGAAGGTGTTTATCGATTCGAAAAGGATGGAGTAAAAGGGTATTCCTCTAAAATTTACAATAGAGAATCTGTTCCTAACTTATCTGGGAAAAATGCCCGTGTCTTATTTTATGACAAAGAATATCATGAAATATGGGTAGGTTTTGAAGGAGGAGGATTAAATATTCTTTCTTTAGATGAAAATGAAAATGTAAAGAATGTAAACATCATTAATTCTAATATTGGTGAGAAAGTGATTTCGAATGACTTCGTAAGATCTATCCGAAAAACAATAGATGGTCAATACCTTATTGGCACTTACAACGGTTTGAATATTTTGAAAAGAATCGATGGTGAAAATTTTAAAAACAAAGTGATCACAAAAAACGATGGACTTTTATCAAATATGATTCAAAGTATTGAAGAAGATAATGATGGAAATATTTGGTTAGGTACTAATAATGGTATGAGTCGTTTAAGCATACAGAATCAAGAGATTCATATCATTAATTACAATAGACAAAACGGACTACCAAGTGCTGAGTTTTCAGAACATGCCTCTTGCAAAACGGATAGTGGAGACATCTTTTTTGGGACCAATCATTTGTTCTTTTCTTTTAATAATAAAGACATTGTGGTGAGTGATAAAGGGCTCAAAGCCAGCATAGACAAATTCAATATTCTTGGTGATAGAGTTTTGCCCAATAAAATGTTCCATGGGCAGATAAAAACTGAACAACTTATCCCTGACTTAAAAGAGATTACACTTTCTCCTAATGAAACCTCCTTCTCATTAGACTTTATGGTCAATGAAGTGGGACGTGCTAAAAGAGTAGAATATGCTTACTTTCTAGAAGGTTTTGATACTGAATGGAAATATCTTAGTAATAATAATCGTCACATAGAATATGTTCATCTACCTTATGGAACATATACATTAAAATATAAAGCTTCTTCTGTTGATGGAATTTTTGATGAAGATTATCACACTTTGACTATTGAAATTGAACGACCTTATTATTTAACTTGGTATGCTTTCCTTAGCTACTTTATTATTCTAGTAGGCATAATTTATATTTTGTATTTATCAAAATTTAAAAGAGAAGCAGAAGAGAACTTTAATATTCAAGCCAACAATCAACTTGATTCTAAATTAAAGAAAGTAATCGAAAAAGAATCTTTAAATAATAATCAAATAAAAGAAAGTACGACAGAAAATAAAGAAGGGTTGATCATTAAAGAAGAAAAAAATTCAGAAGAAGAAAAAGAACCTGTGGATGAAGATAAGCCTCGTTTATCCATTCAAGATGAAAAATTCTTAAACAAACTTTCCGATGCCATAGCAGAAGGATTATCTGATTCTGAATTTACTATTGAAACTCTAGAAAAAGAGTTGGGAATGAGCCATTCAAACTTTTACCGAAAAGTAAAAAAAGTAACCGGTAGATCTGCAAAAGATATATTACAAGAAGCACGTTTAAAGAAAGCTGCTTTTCTGATTACAAAAGAAGAATATAGAGTTTCTGATGTAGCTTATATTGTTGGATTTAACAATCCAAAATATTTTAGTAAGTGTTTTAAAGAATTCTTTGGAATGACTCCTTCACAATACGAACAAACGGAAAAGGAAAAAAAAGAAACCACAACAAACAATTAAATAAATGAAATCTGGATTATATTTTTTAATGCTATTCTTCATCATAGCGTTTGGAACTTTACATGCTAAATCTTGCATGAATAAAAACGATAATTCATTCAAAATCATAGAATTATCTAATAAAAAAGGTAACAAAATAGGAATAACCAACTATGGTGCTCGATTGGTTTCATGGTATGTAAAAGACAATAAAAATAAAGAACAAAATATTGTTTTAGGCTTTTCATCACAGGAACAATACGAAAAAGCAGCTGCCCCATATTATGGTGCAATTGTTGGTCGTTATGCCAATAGAATTGAAAATTTCACCTTGTATGGTAAAGAGTATCATTTAACCGACGATGCTTATGTGCTGCATGGTGGAAAAGCAGGTTTTCACGATAAATTATGGACCATTGAAGTAGTATCTGATTCATCGGTTACACTTTCATATATATCAAAAGATGGGGATGGTGGTTACCAAGGTCAAGTAACTACACATGTAGAATATATACTTACTTCTCAAAATGAGTTAGTTATCAATTATTCTGCAGCGACTGATAAACCAACTCCAATAAATTTAACAAACCATGCCTTTTTTAATCTTAAAGGTGCTGGAAATGGTTCAATATTAGATCTATCCTTAAAAGTAAATGCAGATCAATTTACTCCTTTACAAAGTAATGGTTTGCCCACTGGAGAAATTAAAGAAGTAGAAGGAAGCGTCTTTGATTTTAGAAATTTCAAAAAGGTAAAATCAGCAGTAAAGAGTAAGGATCCACAAATTTTATTGGCAAAAGGGCTAGATCATAATTTTGTAAACAAGAACACAAACGAGCCTCTTATTACAGCTATCGATCCTAAATCAGGAATTAAAATGGAAATGACAACCACGATGGCTGGTGTACAAATTTATACTGCAAATTATTTATCAGGTAAAGATAAAAATGATAAAGGAAAAGCATTTAAAGCAAGAGAATCTATCTGTTTTGAATCCCAATTTTTTGCCAATTCACCTAATCATTCCAACTTCCCTAATACAATTTTAAAACCGGGTGAAACATATTCGCATTCAACAGTATATAAAGTCACTACTCTAAATAGTGTACGATAAAAAAATAATAAAGAATTACAAAATAAATATTTTTTAAAATGAAAAAAATAATTTTCCCCCTCTTGATCGTAATGGCTTGTTTAGGTACAAGTTGCCAAAAAAATCAAACAAATTCGTCTGAAGAAAGTATTACACAAAAACCAAACATCATCTTTATTTACCTAGATGATCTTGGCTATGGTGATTTAGGTGTAAACGGTGCAAAAGGTGTTGAAACTCCTCATTTCGATGCATTAGCAAACGGTGGTATCAATTTCACTAATGGCTATGCTTCTTCTGCCACTTGTACTCCCTCTAGATATGCAGCTTTTACAGGACAATATCCTTGGAGAAAAAATGCTAAAATTTTACCTGGTTCGGCACCAATGCTTATTGATACTACACAAGTTACACTGGCTGGTATGCTAAAAGAATCAGGGTACAATACAGCTATTATTGGAAAGTGGCATTTAGGTTTAGGTACTCATGACAAAAATTGGAATGAACATATTTATCCTAATCCAAATGACGTTGGGTACCACCACTCTTACATTATGGCAGCAACCCAAGATAGAGTGCCAACAGTTTACATCGAAGATGGAGATGTGGTTGGTTTAGACCCCAACGATCCTATTGAAATTGATTATGATAATAACTTCCCAGGTCAAACAAGTGGTAAAGAAAACCCTGAGTTGACGACGATGAAATGGCACCACGGTCACAACAGTAGTATTATTAACGGTATCCCAAGAATTGGATTCATGAAAGGCGGGAAATCGGCCATTTGGAGTGATGTTGATATGGCTGACCACTTTTTAGGTAAAGTAAAAAATTACATTACTGAAAAATCGAAAGAGGACAAACCTTTCTTCTTAACATACACCATGCAACAACCCCACGTTCCTAGAACTCCTCATCCAAGATTTGTAGGTAAGTCTACATTAGGACCAAGAGGTGATGTGATTGCTGAAGCTGACTGGTGTATTGGAGAGCTGATGAAAACTATACGTGAAGCAGGTATTGAAGAAAATACTCTAATTGTATTGTCATCTGATAACGGACCAGTATTAAATGATGGTTACTATGATGATGCAGTTGAAAAACTTGGAGACCACGATCCTAATGGAGGTTTAAGAGGTGGTAAGTACTCTTTATATGATGCAGGTACACACGTTCCTTTTATTACTTATTGGAAAGGTAAAATTCAACCTTCAACATCAAATGCTTTGGTTTGTCAGATGGACCTTTTTGCTTCTTTGGCAGATTTAGTTGGTAGTAAAATGAAATCTCAAGATTCAGAAAATGTACTTCCTGCATTATTAGGTACATCAAAAGAAGGAAGATCTTCTCTTATTTTAGAGGCAACAACTCGTACATCTTACAGAAAAGGAGATTATGTATTAATGCCAGCTTATGAGGGTCCTAAAGTAAATACTGAGGTAAATATTGAATTGGGCAACTTAAATGAATTGGCTCTATTTAATTTAAAAGAGGATCCTGCTCAGACTAAGAATATTGCAAAAGAAAATCCTGAATTGGTACAACAACTTTTAAAAGAGTTTATCTCTAAAAGAGGTAAAGACTATAAGAAAACTTCTCAATTGGAATTGAAATAATAGATTATATATTAAATTAAAATCAAGGCTATCCCTATTTTTAAAAGGAGATAGCCTTATTACTTTATTATTTTAAATAATCTTGCCAGTCTATTATTCTACAATTATTTCATCTATAAAAACATAAGCTTGTTTACCGGAATCATTATGCCATTTCGGTAATTTTCCATAATTTTTAACGATAACTTTTATATATCGTGATACTATTTTATCAAACTTCACTTCGTAATCTGTAATCCCATCTGCTGTTTCTTGAATAGTCATCGGTAATACTTTCTCCCCTACTTTTTGATAATCATTTTGATCATCAGAAACGTAAATTTCTATGGCTTTCGGTCCGAAAACTCCTTTCTTCATTTTTATCAAAGTACCTACTCTGACTTTCGCTATTTCTGTGTTTTTTTCTAAATCAATCACACATGAAAAGTCTCCCTGATTGAATCCAACCCATGCTCCAGAATTATAAATCAAAGAACCTCTCAATCCATCGTTTAAAGGTGTTTTACCATATTTAAAATAGGTATTTGATGTAGATGAAAGTAACTCTAAAGGTTTGAATGCTGCTTTATGGAAATTGATTTCTCTTTTCAAGTAAGCCGTGTTAGGAGTAACTGTTGCTTTCAAAGTAGTGGTTTGATTGATCACGATTGGTTTTGAGTATACTTGACTATTTTCGTTAGGAACTGAACCATCCAATGTGTACAATATGGGTTGATCTGAAGTCGTCTCTAAAGTAGCTACCAAAGCTTTTAATGAAGTATCTGCTTTTACCTCTCCCAACACATTATACAAGTGTTTTGCATAATTCAAGTCCATCTGATCATATACTTTGCGGATATCATTTAGTCGGGATTTAAAATTCTTCCAATCCTTATTGTCAGCCGCAGTCCATGCAATTTCAGATAAAGCAGCAACTCTAGGTACCATCATGTATTCCACTTTTTCCGGTGTCTTCATGTATTCCGTCCAAACATTTCCTTGCACTCCGATGATGTACTTTTGTTCCTCTTTTGATAAAGAAGAAGGGAGTGGTTCATAATCATACACTTCTTTTACCGAAGTATATCCCCCTACTTGTAAAGGCTCATTAGAGATATCTTCTGTTTGATAATGATCAAAATACACATGATCCCCCGGTGTCATAATCACCTCATGATGAGCCTTGGCTGCAGCAATACCACCCTCTGTTCCTCTCCACGACATTACGGTGGCATTTGGAGCTAAACCACCTTCTAAAATTTCGTCCCAACCAATCATTCTTTTCCCTTTACTGTTCAGGTACTTCTCTATTCTTTGGACAAAATAACTTTGCAATTCGTGTTCATCTTTCAGTTTTTCATCACGAATTCTCTTTTGGCATTTCGGACATTTCTTCCATTGAGTCTTCGGACACTCGTCCCCTCCTATATGAATATAATTGGATGGAAAAAGGGTCATCACTTCCTCTAAAACATCTTCCAAAAAATGAAAGGTTTCTTCATTTCCAGCACAGTATACATCCTCAAAAACGCCAAAAGTTTGGGCTACCTCATAAGGTCCACCCGAACAACCCAATTGAGGGTAAGAGGCCAAAGCAGCTAAAGCATGACCAGGTAATTCTATTTCAGGAATCGTCTCAATACCTCTCTCCTGAGCATATTTAACTACTTCTTTTACTTCTTCTTGGGTGTAAAAACCACCATATCGTTGTCCATCAAATTGTTTGCTACTACCGTGATGTCCCACCACAGTACCCTTTCTAAAACCGCCAATTTCTGTCAGCTTCGGATACTTCTTAATTTCAATTCTCCAACCTTGATCCTCCGTCAGGTGCCAATGGAAAGTATTGATTTTATGAAGTGATAAAACATCAATATACTTTTTGATAAATGCTACAGGAAACATATGTCGACCCACATCCAAATGCATTCCTCTATACCTAAATCGAGGTTGGTCTTTTATGGTCACACATGGTAATTGATCCTCATTTTCAGAGATGATCTGACGAAGCGATTGAATTCCCCAAAGCACCGATCGACCGTCTTTGCCTTCGATTAGAATCTTATCATTTGATATAGATAAAAGGTACTCTTCCTCCTTTAAATCTTTATTGATTTTTAATTCAATTTTGTCAGTCTTTTCTGATGATTCTAACTTAGGCGAGAATCCTAAAGTAGATTGAACAAAGCCTTGTAATAAAATGGCCTCACTTTTTAGTTTAGCATCTGCATAAATTACAGATGTAGGTGTCAGCGTAAAAAAGTCCTCTTGATATTGAATAGAAAGAGGTTCCGGGATGATATTGACCTTCTTGTCCGTCTGTTTTTTTGTACATGCAAACGACAAGAACAGCATACTCATCCATAAAAATGGAGTAATGTGTCTCATTAGAAGTTGATAGTTAATTTAATTATATTACTGAGGGGGTAAATATAAATGATAGATAGATGAAATCACACTTCACTCCCCCAAATTTACAATCCACTCCCCTCGAATTTGACATGAAATGTATTTACCCTATCCTTGTATCATCAACATTAACTAGTGTCAAATTAATTTTTATGAGATTTTTATTATTAAGCATATTGTTACTTCCATTGATGAGCAATGCACAGGAAATTAGGGAAATTAAAATTCCAGGAACTGATTCTGTGATGGTCATTGACATTACTAAAATTAGAGAGGAAGCCGAAAAAGTGGCAGAAGAAGCTAGAATGATGGCTGCCGAACAGCAGGAGATGCAAATGGAGGTTTTTATCGAAGCATTTGGCGAAGATTCTGATTTTAAGGATTTCAAAGAAAAGTTTGAAAAGTTTCAAGAACTTAAAGATTTTGAAGTTGTCTTTCCTGAAGGATTTCCTGAAAATATAGAAGTAGATGCGGAACGTATTGAAGAATGTATAAGAGTGGCTCAAATACAATTAGAGGCGCAGCAAGAGGAGATGGAAAGGGCGATGGAAAAAGCCTATACTAGCAATATTCAGTATGAAAAAAACTTTTTCTACTCCTATAAAGTCGATTATGAAGGCGATATCAAACTAAACGATAAAGAAGACGACATTATCAGTATTTCTGAAGGCGGTAAGTTTGTTGTTGAGAAACGTACTTTCGGTAACTTAAGAAAGTTAGTCATTCAACCTTCATCTACTGGAGAGTTAACTTATAAATATTACGAAGGCAACAAATTGATGCCCTTTAAACCTGATGGTGAAAATTGGCTAAATGATGTACTTCCTGAAGTAATTAAATCGAATGCCATTGCTGCGGAAGATCGTATTGATCGACAAATTAAAAGTGGTGGTGTTTCTGGAACATTAAATTACATCAGTTCATTAGATGGCAACTCTGCTAAAACAACATTCTACAGAATTCTATTAAATCATAAAAAAGTAAAGAACTCAGATATCGCATCGATAACAGATGCAGTAGTTAAAAACATTACTTCTTCTTTTGAACTTGAGAAGTACTTTAAATCTACTTTTGCTACGTATTACAATAAAAAAATGCTTAATGCGTATTTTAATGGAATCAAAGAAATAAAAAGTAGCACTAGCAAAGAGAATTGTCTAATTAATGTAGTATCCCGAAAAGAGTTTCAAAATGGGTTCTCTAAAGAAAACATGAATGCTTGGGTAGATGCTTATGTGAGTTTAACTTCTTCATTTGGAAAAAGAAAAGTCTATTCAAGAGCATTAGAAAACGGTATTCATCAGTTCTATCCTACTGATCTAGAACGTATTTTACAAAATATTTCAAGTGATTTCGACCTTAGAATGTCTATCGAAAAGTCTTTCATAGATGATTATTTCAAAAACTGGTCAGACTCTCAAATCATTACAATTATCAATCAAACGCAACGTATTTCATCTAGTTTTGATCATTCTCAAGCTTTAATGAAAATATCAGAACAATGGGATACTCTATCAAAAGGTGCAAAATTAGCCTACTTGGAAAGCAGTAAAGATATCACCTCTGCTTTTGAATTAAGAAAGGCATTGGCTTTCTACAGCGTTGTCTATGAAGAAGACGAAAGTATTAAAAAACTCTATTACGGAGCTTTGAAAAATATAAGTAGTGATTTTGATTTAAAATCAGCTTTATCAAAAGCCATGAAGAGTCCTAGTTTTAATGCGAAAGACGTTACCTATTATTTAGACGCATCAAAAAGTATTTCTTCTTCTTTTGATAAAAAAGGGGTGCTTATGTCGATTGCTCCTTTTGTAAATTTAGAAACAGCTCCTTTTTTCTTTGAGGAAACTGCCAAAATCTCAAGCGCATTTGACAAGAAATCTGTATTTTTAAAAATGATTGATCAGGACAACTTTACATACGAGTTTTTACCTCACTATCTAAAAGCGGCCTCTACTATTTCTTCAAGTTTCGAACTGTCGACAGTACTCAGAGAAGCTGCACCTTACGTGGTGGCTTCTAAAAATGAGGAATACAAAAATCAATATGTAAAAGTAGCCAAAGGAATATCATCTTCTGATTACAGAAATGAAGTGTTGGGGGCGCTTTACGAATGAAATACATTAGAGATTTTATCTATGCAATCTTAGGAAGCAGTTTATATGGCTACTTTTTATATGCACCTCAGCAAGAAATTACAGAAACCATCTATCACCCTACTAGCATATTATTCTTTGTGTTTAATGTCTTTCTGATGATTGGTATGGGGACGCTATTAAGCAAGTATCGACCATCAAAAAGCATATTTAAACAAGTAGCAATTAGAGGTTTGGGTATGTGGGTATTTTTACTTCTTCATGCTTATTTGATAGGTAAAGTGATATATACTTCCATCGATCCAATCTTCATTTTTGATATCAAAATCAAAACTTTTATCCTGCTTTTCGCATATACATCAGCTATTTTGGTCATCGAATATCTTTTGATTGCCTATCAAAGATTTAACGAGCAACACCTGAGTTTCCTTACTTACAAAAGGAAATCAGCACAGCTTCGATTAGATGCTTTAAAGAGTCAGTTAAGCCCACACTACTTGTTCAATAGCTTAAATACTGTGGCTTATTTAGTGGTGGAAAATCGAAAAAAGGCGGATCGTTACATTAGAAGTATTGCCGAAACATATCAATTTGTGATGAGATATGCCCAAAAAGGGTTGATCTCTTTGGAAGATGAATTACAAATTGTGAGGGCTTTCGCTTTCCAGTTACAAACAAGGCACGGGAAAAGTGTAAAAATCAATATGGATCAGAATATGCAAAGTATCGAGGGCAAACTACCTCCTTTATCTGTACAATTGTTAGTAGAAAATGCAGTAAAACACAATGTGTTATCAGACGATGATCCTGTTGAAATCGACATCAAATATTTAAAAGAAGAAAAAGAAGTGAAGGTGAGTAATAATCGAACAACATCGCCTAAATCGTATACTTCCACCAAAGTGGGCTTGAATAATCTAAGAGAACGCTATGCCTTATTAAGCGATCAAGAAATTCGAATTGATCAAGATAACTCTTCATTTACAGTTCACTTACCATTACTCCACTAAGCTTATGAATCGCTGGAAAAAATCATCCTTATTGTATGGATTGGGTTACCCGATTCTATCCGGTAGCATTACCTATTTACTATTGCTTTTGGCTTTTAATAGAGTTACAGAACTTTCTGAAACGATCTTTAAAGCGGAATGGATCGTCTGCATAGTGGTGTCTTACATTTGGAATACTTCTATTATATTTCTTTCGAGATGGACGAAACATAAATTAGATGAAATTGAAGTGATCTCAGAGAAGATTTTCTTCCATGCCGTAGGTGTTGTTATCGGAAGTATTCTCATTATTGGCATTAGTATTTCAGCTTATTTTTATGGATTGATTGGGTATTCATCATTTAGTAGTTTTAGTACTGAAATGTATGTTTTCCAAGGTTTATATATCTTTCAAACGCTTCTTTATGAGTGTGCGTTCTGGGGTAATCATTTGATAAAAATGAGTAACGATGAGGCTCAATTGGAAGAAAAGAAACGCACCAATTTCATCAACGAAGAAATGAAAGCATTCGCTGAGGATGCCCACCTTCCCTTTTTATATGAAACTTTAGAAACCATTATCGGATTATCGTATAAAAACCCTGATGAAGCAGAAGAATACGCCGAAAAACTGGCAAAGGTGTATAGAAATAATCTTCAAAGTAGAAAGGAAGAATTTATTCCTATATCCCACGCATTTCAATTAACAAAAGATGTTTCTGACTTATTAAATACATCGAGATCCGGAGGTTTACATGCACATTTCGAAGCCTGTGATAAACATGTACATTTGTTATTTCCTCCAATGGTGTTACCAAGAATATTAGTGGGTATTGCCGCCGATTATATTGCATCACCTCTTCAGCCATTGGAAATTAAATTTTCTATCAAAGACGAGCAGTTGGTGATGATAGCTCACAGTTGTAACGAAAAGATTGATCATCAGAATAGTTTAAGTCAGGTGATGGACTCCGTAAAAAACACCTTGGATCATTATACTAAAGTACCAATTCAAAGAATTCAAAAGGAAAATGAATACTATATTATTTTACCTGCATTTACATCAACTGACAATGCGTGGCAAACAAAAGCAGAAGTAAATATCCAACCCAACGATCAAACTTTATTTAGAAACTCATGAAAGCATTAATTATAGAGGACGAAAAGCCTGCACAAGGCAAATTGGTCAGACAAATAAATAAAACTCCTTTTGAGGTCGAAGTGGTGAAGTTCTCTGACTCCATCAAAAAGTCGGTGGATTGGCTAAAGTTGCACCAACAAGAAATTGATCTCATCTTTATGGATATACACCTTACCGACGGTTTAGCATTTGATATCCTAAAGGAGGTCAACATTATCAAACCCATCATCTTTACCACAGCTTATGATGAGTATGCCTTAGAAGCCTTTAAAGTGAATAGTATTGATTATTTATTAAAACCTGTAGATAGTGAAGCCCTCACCAAAGCTTTACAAAAATTAGAGTTACTGCAAAATCAATCTAATACTACTCAAAAAGGACAAATTGATGCCTTAATCGAGAACTATAATCAGAAATACAAGAATCGTTTTATAGTTCGTATTGGAGATAGCATTAAAAGCATTTTATCCGAAGATATTGTGGCATTTGTTGCCGATGGAAAACACACCCTATTGTACAACAAAGAAGGAAGAAGATATTATGTCGACTTCAAAATGGAAGAACTTAACGACCTCCTAGATCCTTCTTTATTTTTTAGAATTGGGAGAAGTTATTTTGTGCAAAAACAATTTATTCAGAAAGTAGATAAGTATACCAACAGTCGCCTTCTCGTTATCCCTTCTTTCGAAATACCTCATGAATTGATTGTGGTTAGGGATAAAGTCAAAGAATTTAAAAATTGGTTGGGGATGTAAATTAGAGTAAAAAAGGACTACTTTTTTATTCAATTTTAATTGATGTTAGCTTCTTAAGTTTTATCCAATAGTTTTGCTCAAATAAATCAAACTATTAAGAATTTTTTAAAACTATTTTTTTCAAATGGCTAACAGGTTACTGTTTCAAGTAGTCATCATATTGATGATACTAACAAATTCAACTACTTTAAAAGCTATATCTTCTATTGCTCCAACTGAGAATTCTCTCAAAGAAAATGCTATAGTTCATACTGATATCGCTGAATACAATACTAGAAGATACATAGATACAGACGGATCTACTATGGTTATTGGGGCTTATGAATCTAGCACACAGCAAGGGGCTGCTTTTGTTTATGAAAAAGAAGATGGCGAGTGGATTCAAAAAGCTGTGTTAACTTCTACGGATAACACTATTGCTGACCATACACATTTTGGTTATGCTGTAGCAATTAAAGGAGATGTCATTGTAATTGGTGCTCCCCTTGCTGATGAAGCATATATTTTCGAAAAACCGGAAACAGGTTGGGAAGATATGACGGAAACATTGAAAATTTCTTCACCATTACCGAAAGGAAGTTATTATGGCTTTTCTTTAGCTATGAATGAGAATAATATTGCTGTGAGTGCTTATAGATATTCTAATTACCGAGGAAGAATTTTACTTTACCAAAAAGATACTGATGAATTGTGGAGTCAAGTGACTTTCACAACAACTACACTTCTTTCTGTTCAACCTAGAACGAATGAATATTTGGGGTACGAATTAAGAATGGACGATGATGCTTTAGTTTCTGGTGCTTTGGGTTATAACTCTTGGCAAGGTAGACTTTACGTATACAATCTTCCTGATGGAAAATACCTTGAAAACAATATCACACCTGATGCTACTTTAACAGTGGAAGATGGTGGTGACTATCAAGTCGGTATACATGTAGCTATTGATAAAAATGTGATTCTTGCTACGGATTATGGAGATGATCAAAAAGGGACTATTCATGTTTTCAGAAAAGAAGAGGGGAAAGAATGGGAAGATAGCTTTGAAGCGTTCTCGATAACCGATGATGCTCTTATTGAAAAAGACTACTTTGGTGCCGATCTTGATGTGGATAATAACGAAATAATAATCGGGGCTTCCCAAGGAAAAAATGAAGGTTTAGGAAAAGTATATCATTATATTTTAAGCTCTACAAATGCTGAATTGATTAATGTGTATGAAACTGACAAAGTGAATAAAGATGATCACTTTGCGGCTTCTGTTCATTTTACTGATGAAGATATTCTTGTGAGTACAATGTACAATAAAGAGTACCCTTTCTTTAGTTTCTCAAGAGCTGAGACTACCCATAGTTCAATTGATCAATACGATACTAGAAGATATATTGATACAGACGGATCTACTATGGTTATCGGTGCTTATGAATCGAATAAACACCATGGGGCAGCTTTCGTTTACGAAAAAGAAGAGGGCGAATGGGTTCAAAAAGCTGTTTTAACTTCTACGGACAATACTATTGCTGACTATACACATTTTGGTTATGCTGTAGCAATTAAAGGAGATGTTATTGTAATTGGTGCTCCTTTAGCAGATGAAGCATATATCTTTGAAAAACCGGAAACAGGCTGGGAAGATATGACAGAAACAGTGAAAATTTCTTCACCATTACCGAAAGGAAGTTATTATGGTTTTTCATTGGCTATGAACGAGAATAATATTGCGGTGAGTGCTTATAGATATTCTAATTATCAAGGAAGAATTTTACTTTACCAAAAAGATACTGATGAATTGTGGAGTCAAGTGACTTTCACAACAACTACACTTCTTTCTGTTCAACCTAGAACGAATGAATATTTGGGGTATGAATTAAGAATGGACGAAGATGCTTTAGTTTCTGGTGCTTTAGGTTATAACTCTTGGCAAGGTAGACTGTATGTCTACAATCTTCCTGATGGAAAATACCTTGAAAACAATATCACACCTGATGCTACTTTAGCAGTGAAAGATGGGGGTGACTATCAAGTCGGTATACATGTAGCTATTGATAAAAATGTGATTCTTGCTACGGATTATGGAGATGATCAAAAAGGAACTATTCATGTTTTCAGAAAAGAAGAGGGGAAAGAATGGGAAGATAGCTTTGAAGCGTTCTCGATCACTGATGATGCTCTTATTGAAAAAGACTACTATGGTGCCGATCTTGATGTGGATAATAACGAGATAATAATCGGGGCTTCCCAAGGAAAAAATGAGGGTTTAGGAAAAGTATATCATTATATTTTAAGCTCTACAAATGCTGAATTGATCAATGTGTATGAAACTGACCAAGTAAATAAAGATGATCATTTTGCTGCTTCTGTTCATTTTACTGATGAAGATATTCTTGTGAGTACAATGTACAATAAAGAGTACCCTTTCTTTAGTTTTAGTAGAAGAAAGGATGTGACTAACTTAGAAGTACATGTAAATACACAAAAACCTTTTTTACTTTCATCTCATCCAAAATATGGCATTAGTGATAAAATTGAATTTGGTCATCTCAATACTAAAACCTACTCTTACAAATTAATTGATATAAATGGAGGAATAATGAAAGAAGGCCTACTTCCTGAATCAGGAATTATCCAATTAGATCAAAAACTAAGGGGTATAAAAATCATTCAATTAATTGAAAAAGATAAAGTATACATATACAAACTTCTGAGATAATTTAATCAAAAAGGAGACTAAAAAAGGGACTGATTTTCAATAATAAGTCCCTTTTTATATTTGTTTTTGAACTGTACTACAACGACGTCTTCACATACAATCCCATCATCGCAGGTTGCATTACGGGCATAAAAGAAGTCGCCCCTCCATATTTATTTCTTTTTGTTCTTAATTTTTTATGAAGCGTTGGAATTAGAATACCAGTTGCTGCACCCACCGCACAACCTACCATTACATCGGTATAAAAGTGTTTGTAGGCTCTTGTTCTATAATAGCCTACCAAAGCTGGTGGAATCGCAGCGGCTGTGTATACACCAATCTTAGCTCCTGTCGACCATTCCGGATGGTAATCTAAGAGTACTTTTGCTGTAAAAAATGTGCCTACAGCTGTATTTGATGTATGACCACTAAAGAACGATCTTTTGTTATTATTATCTGTCAATTCTCTCATTTCTACAGGAGGATTACCCTCTCCAAAAGTATAGGTAATTGGTCTGTATCGAGTAAATACACCTGGACCTAAATAGTTATAGACATTTACGGCAATCATTTGTGTCTCGAGATACATTAGAGAAACCTCAAACCAATCTTTACGAATATCCTTATCGATAAACAACGCAAACGGCATTACTACAGATACGTACAAACCCCAATCGGTAAAATTATGTGAATTCTCTCTGTCGTTTACATCATGATCAAACACATGACGATCAAAGGCATTGACGCTCATTTTATCTAAACCTAATACCGTACTTTCATCAATAGGTGGTCTTGCATTCAGCATTCGAATCCCTAAAACATTGGCAACTAAACCTGCAGCCGCAATACTTCCTGTTGTTACAGGAGGAGCATAATAAATATCAGATTTTGAATGATACCACTTTAAACTATCTTGTGCGATTGATAATGTGGATAAAGTAGAAAATAATAGAATGAACAGTATTCTATGCATAGTTTATTTGATGAGATTGAATGATAAATAGATAAATAACAATAATTTACTAGGTACTGTTTTGTCATTTAACCTTAAAAATAATAATTTTTTGTACTTTTAACCTACTCTTAACTAAAAGATCGTTACCAAAAACTCTTTTTAGTATTGATTACTTCAAACTGTTCTAAATTGTTTTAAAGTTGCTTTTATCATATGAAAATAGCTAAGCATTTGTCTATCATCTTTCTAATGACGATCTGTGCAAGTTTTATTTCTTGTGCTCAAAATACGGATACATCCTTTTTTACATCACCTCAGAAAAAATGGATATTACCCTCTAAATTAGATGAAATTTCGGGTTTAACTTGGTACGATAAAAATACTATTGCCTGTGTGAATGACGAGAAAGGAAATATTTATTTCTATAACATAGAAGAAAAAGAAGTCACTAGAAAAATAGATTTTGGCAAAGATGGCGACTATGAAGGAATCACTTATCAAAAGCCTTTTTTTTATGTCATCAACAGTAAAGGGAAATTACACATTATCAATGAAAAGACGAATGAGGTAGAAAAGGTACAACTCCCTTTTACCTCAGAAAATGATGTTGAAGGATTATGTATGTTCGATAAAAAACACTTACTCGTTGCACTAAAAGGTAAGGGTGGTTTACAAGGAAAGAAAGCCGATTTTAAAGGTATATATAAAGTTGAAATAGCTCAACCCAATAACACTACACTTGCTTATACATTACCAAAAGGATTAAGAGTTAGTCCTTCTGGCATTTATTTCGATAAAAAAAATAAAGAAGTGTATGTGCTTTCTCATCGCTCCTCACAGCTCTTTTTACTAGACAGTCAAAGCGGCAATATCAAAGAAACCTTTGCATTGCCAAAAAAAATACACGCACAACCCGAAGGAATTTGTCTCTCCAATGATGGTCGCATCTTCATCTCAAATGAAAGAGGAAGCCAATACAACGCAAAACTCTATCAGTTTACATTTAAACGCTAAATTTCAAAAAGTCATTATCATGAATAAACTATTTACTAGTTTTATTTTTTGGTGCATACCTCTTATAGGTTTCTCACAACAACATAAGATTTACTTAATGGGTGATGCTGGGGTAACCCACAAAGACGACCCAACGTTAATCCATTTTTTAAAACAAATCGATCTAAACGATAGCAATAGTACTGTTATCTATCTTGGGGACAATATCTATCCACATGGTTTGGTACCCGTGGGTGATAAACTTAGAAGCGAATCTGAAGAAATTTTAAATGCTCAACTGCTTCCACTAAAAAACTTTAAAGGAAATACCTTTATTATACCAGGTAACCATGATTACAATAGAGGACGAAAAAATGGTCTGCAACGATTACACGAACAAGAAAAATATGTAAGACAACTGATGGGCGATTCTACATTCGTCCCATTTAACGGTTGCCCTGATCCTGTAGAAATTCCACTTGCTGATGATATCACTTTATTACTATTAGATACGCAGTGGTTGCTTTTTGAGTATCAAGACAACCAAGATATTTTTGGATGTGACTATAAGAATACCGACGAGTTTTTGATAGGTTTAGAGGATATCATATCAAGAAATAAGAATAAAAAACTTGTGGTGGCAGGACATCATCCAATACACTCATATGGAGAACATGGCGGTCATTTTACTGCTAAAGATCACATCTTCCCCCTAACTTCATTTGCTCATTGGGCCTATGTTCCCCTGCCTGTGATTGGAAGTATATATCCATTCGCAAGAAAAAGAGGGGTAAGCCGACAAGATATTCCCAACAAGAACTATCAGAAAATTGTGGTGGGCATGGAGAGTATTTTTAAAAAGCATCAAAATGTGGTTTATGTAAGTGGACATGAACACGCTTTAGAATTGATCGAAAAAGAAGGGACACATTATATCGTTTCTGGTTCAGGGTCAAAAACTTCACCTGTCTATCAAGGTAAATATGCCAAGTTTGCACAATCTACTAAAGGTTTTGCGACCTTAATATACGACGACGATTCCACTAAAATTTCATATTATGATGATCAGCAAGAACTGTTTCATTATGGCTTTTATCAAAAGATTGAAGACGAAGAAATTGTAGTGAACGATAAAGCACTTCCAGATACAGTGGTGATGGCAGCTAGTAAACGTTACAAAGCGAGTGCATCATTAAAAAAATGGATGGGTGAAAATTACAGAACAGAATGGGAAACTCCTGTGAAGATGCCTGTATTTGATCTATCAAAGATGAAGGGTGGATTGAAGATTGTCCAAAAAGGTGGCGGTATGGCGACCTTATCTTTCCGTTTAGAAGATAAAAATGGAAATCAGTATACCCTAAGATCAATTGATAAAAATCCGGAGAAAGCTATCCCACAGGAATTGAAGGAAACGGTGGCTAAAACGGTGGTTCAAGATCAAATTTCGGCGGCTCACCCTTACTCGCCTTTAACAGTTCCGACCATGGCGGATGCGATCAATATATACCATTGTAACCCTCAGGTTTTTTATGTGGAAGATGATCCTCAATTTGGTATTTACCAGGAATTAGCGGCCAACAAAGTATTTATGTTTGAGGAACGTCCATCCAAAAACGAAGGAAAAATTGAGAGTTTCGGCAATTCCAAAAAGATTTATAGCACTATAAAAACGGTACAAAAACTTAGAGAGGATAACGACAACTATGTCGATTATAAATTTACACTAAGAAACCGTTTGTTCGATATGCTTATCGGCGATTGGGACCGTCATGATGATCAATGGAGATGGGCTTCTTTTAAAAATGAATATGGAGAAAAAATGTTTCGTCCAATTCCAAGGGATAGAGATCAGGTATTCTTTGTGAACGAAGGAAGGATCCCTAACATTGCTTCCCATCGTTGGGTATTGCCTAAATTCGAAGGTTTCGACGAAGAATTAAACTGGGCTCCTGGCTTTAATTTCAATGCTCGATATTTTGATAGATACTTTCTAGCACAAGCCAATTGGTCGGATTGGGAAGAGGAAGTAAAATACATTCAAGAACACCTTACAGATGATGTTTTTGAACAAGCTTTACAACATATCCCAACTGAGGTAAATAGTAAAAATGAAGAGATTATAGGTATTCTCAAAGCACGTAGAGCACAGCTTCCTGCCATTGCCAAAGAATATTATGCACATATATCAAAAAGAGTTTCTGTACTAGGAAGCGATAAATCGGAGTTATTCGAAGTACACTATTTAGAGGGTGGAAAAACTAGAGTAACCGTGAAAAAGATCAGTAAGAAAGGGAACATCAAACAGACGTTATTTGATAGAACTTTTGACCATGAGATTACCAAAGAAATTCGAATTTATGGGTTAAGTGGAGATGATCAGTTTACCTTCAAAGGCGATCATCATGGTAAAATAAAAATACGTGTTATTGGCGGGGACGATAAAGATCAGTATTCTGATGTTGCTAAAAAAGGTGCTTCTAGAAAGGTAAAGGTTTATGATAATAAGTCGGAAACAGAAATTGCCAAGAAAGGCAGCTTTAAAAATAAGCTTTCGGATAAAGTCAATGTAAATGAATACAACAGAGAAGACTTTAAATTCAACTCGCTCTTACCTATGCTTTATGGTGGGTTTATTCCTGATGATGGTGTAATGCTTGGTGGTGGATTTATCTTCACAAAATATGGATTTAGAAAATCGCCTTACTCACAAAAACACACATTATACGGAGCAATCTCAACCAATGTAGCCGCCTTTAAATTAAAATATAAAGGTCAGTTTGTCGATGTAGTCGGTGGACAGGATGTTATTATAAATGCAGAATTAAGAGCTCCTCGAAACTCCAATTATTATGGATTAGGCAATGAATCGGAATTTAATAAAGAAATAGGGAATAATTATTACCGTTTCTTCTATACAAGGCACATTATTGAACCGGGCCTTTTGATAGATTTTTCTAAATCTGTGAAATTAAATTATGGTGCTTCTTACCGCTATTACCGAGTAAGCAGAACAGATTACTTAGAAAATAGATACTTTTTACAATCTGGCGACCCTCTAACTTTTGAAGATCCTTATGGAGATCAGAATTATTTGGGTGGACAATTTACCTTTACAGTAGACAAACGAGATAATTCTGCGGTGCCGAAAAATGGAGTTTATATGGAACTAAATGGTAATGCTTCCAAAAATATGAACAATGATGACCTCAATTATGTTAATATAGGTGGAGAAATAGAGTTGTTTAAGACTTTCAAATTACCAACTGATTTTACTATTGGGTATAAACTAGAAGCGAATCATCTCTTTGGAGAATATCATTTTCTTACCTCAAATAGATTGGGCGGAAATAAGAGCTTGAGAGGCTACAGAAGGGATCGTTTTTACGGAAGAAGCTCATTATTAAATAGTTTTGATGCAAGATTAGATATATTTAACTTCAAAAATAGTATTTTGCCTATGACTGTTGGTATTCTTGGATTTTACGACATCGGTCGAGTTTGGTTAGATGGAGAAAATTCGGATACTTGGCACGAAGGATATGGAGGTGGTGTCTACTTGGTTCCTATTGATAAAGTTGCTTTGAGTGGAATTGCAGGTGGATCCAAAGATGGTTTACAAATTTACTTAAACATCGGTTTTAGTTTTTAGAAAATGAACACTATAAATACAGATTTGCTACTTGATGTTGAAAAGTATGCAAAGGAAAATATAACAGATCTACAGTTTCATAATTTAGAGCATACACAAAACGTGGTAAATGCTGTAAGAGAAATTGCTAAGGCAGAAAATGTGGATGAAGATCAAATTATTCTTCTTGAGATAGCAGCTTGGTTTCATGATACAGGTTACACTTGTAGTGATTGCAGTAACCATGAAATTAAAGGGGTGGATATCGCAAAAGATTATTTAAAAGATAAAGTAAGTCCGGAAGAATTAGATACCATATCTAACTGTATTATGGCCACAAGGATTCCTCAAACTCCGCGTAATTTATTAGAACAAATTATGTGCGATGCCGACTTATCTCATTTGGGGACATCAAGTTTTGAGGAGTATTCCGAAGCCTTACGTAAAGAACGCTCTGAGGTAGCGGAACAAGGACAAATTACAGAGTCTCAGTGGCTCGTAATGAACCTTCATTTTCTAGCTGAACATCGTTACTTTACAAATTACGCTAGAGAACATTTTCAACCTAAAAAGGTAGAAAACATCAATAAGATAAAAAGTAATATGTCGGCCTTAATGGACGATGCTAGTCAGGAAAAAGAAAAGAAAAAGGACAAAAAGAAAAAAAAAGAACCTAAGAAACCTGCTGAATTTAAACCCAGGCGAGATATAGAAACACTACATAGAGTTTTGGCCAGAAACCAATTGGGTTTAAGTTCTATTGCCGATAGAAAAGCAAGTATTCTTCTTTCTATCAACTCCATTATTACATCATTTACTATCGGTTATCTATTTAGAAAAATTGAAGAGTTACCACAACTATTAATTCCTTCAACTATTCTAGCGATTACTGGTTTGGTATCAGTAATTTTGGCTGTTTTAGCCACAAGACCAAATGTGAGTAATAATACTAAAAAGAAACGTGACCTAAATCTGCTCTTCTTTGGTGACTTTGTAGAGCTTAATCTAAATGATTATCAGTCGATGCTAAAAGATAAGACCAAAGACCCTCAAATGATTTACGATTTGATGGCAAAAGACTCTTATTATCTTGGCAATGTATTGGATAAAAAATACAGGAAAGTTCGTTTAGCATTTAACTTCTTTATGTTTGGTATCACAGTTTCTGTGTTATCGTTCATCATCACTTTCGCGACGCTATAAATAATGAAATTCATTCGTAACCATTATCTCTTAAATAAATATATTACAGGCGTTTCTATATCGTATGTAGCATGGTATTCGCTTAATGCATTATACCTGTTTATACGTCATGATGCCCTTTCTCAATACAGTGAATTATTAAACTATGAATCGATTCACTATGAACTAAACTTTGCACTTTTCGCCAATGGTTTTATCTCTATATTCCTAAGTATTTTCTCTTGGAACTTCTATTATTTCTTAGATAGAAGAGGCCGAATGGGCACGACCAAGAGAATTATTATTGCTATACTTTTAGTCAGTATTGTTACTCCATCTTTCCTATTCTTAACAAGAATGGCGGGTACAATGGTTTTCCCTGATGGTATCCCCTATTTCAATAATTTTACTGAAGGAGGCTTTCTAGTTTATATTTTCTATGTTTTAATGAGTACAGTTCTCATCAATTCCCTTTTCCAACTAAAGGATATACTTGGTCCAGAACTATTCAGTACGGTTATTCAGGGGAATTACTATGTGCCTAAGGAAGAAGAAAGGATATTTATGTTCTTGGATTTAAATAATTCTACTACAATTGCAGAATGTTTGGGACACTTAAATTACAGTCATTTTATATCCGATTGTTATACAACAATGACTGATGCGATAGATCAAAACAAAGCCTCAGTTTATCAATATGTAGGTGATGAAATTGTGCTTACTTGGCCGATTAAGAAAGGAATTAAGAAGAACAGGTGTATCCAAATACTATTTGATATCCAAAATTCATTTGAAGAGAGAAGAGAATATTTTACTAAGCAATTTGGTTCTTTTCCTGAATTTAAAGCAGGTGTTCATTCTGGTAAAGTTGCCGCTACTCAAATTGGAGTGATCAAAAGAGAAATGGCCTACCATGGTGATGTGGTTAATTCCACAGCACGACTACAAGAAATGTGTAAAGAATTGGGAGTGAATTATCTAATATCAAAAGATCTAGCCGACCAATTAGATTATCAGTTTATTGAGTTGGGTGAAGTTCAGCCTCGAGGTAAATATCAAAAAATTAAAGTGTTTGGGTTAGAGAACCCAAGTGTTTATGAACCTGTTTTACAGAAAATGGTTTAGAAATAACTTGTACATCTATTAACAAACAAAGCCTGTGATATAATTATAAAATCACAGGCTTTTTAATTAACTAAAAATGAACCAACTACATTATTAGCAATAACAAATATTTATTAATTTCATTTTTTTTATAAAACAAGGTAGGGTATCAATCTACATGATTGTATTAGTAGTACAATACATTATTAAAGCAACAATTATAAAAAATATTAATACTTCGTTCATTCATTTAACTTATAATCATAGTTGTATTATATATCTAAACATTAGCCCTAGATCAATAACCCAATTTTATTGCATCGCTTAATTTATAACTATCAAAAATTATCAACAATAAAATATAAATCTAATTCTAAAGCCAGCCTTTTAAGGTTGGCTTTTTTTATTTTATGAATATATTTGGGTATTACATTTTTTATTGTGCCATTTTTTAAAATAATCATGAAAACTATTATCCTTTTTCTAATCCTCTTTTCCCATCAAATAATAGCCCAAAATAGTTTACAAACTGAAGTGACGGACATAGAGAATAAAATTAATAATTGTTCATCAAAGGTTATCCGAGATCAACTTGGTGGCGATTGTTATATTCAGTCATTTCTTTACAAATTAAATGATATTGATGTGGTTAAAATGATGATTGATTGTGGTGATCATAAAAATCAAATCATCTATTTTGTTTCTGATAAACAAGGAAAAGTAATAAAGAAAATTGACTTGATAAATACTCCAGATTTTATCAGAGGGTATGATGTTTCTAACACACTTTTTGATGTTGTAAAAAAGATAAAAGTTGATCTTGAAGATAAAGCAGACGATTTGAATACGCTATTAATATCAAGGGATTTAATTTTGATACCATCGGAATTAAATGATTCAGAGATACTCGAAATCCAAAAAGAATTTGATATTGAATTAGGATTAAAAACAACAAAAAAGGAGCGCCTAAAATAGGTACTCCTTTCTAACATATTACTTTCTTTTTTTAATTTACTATATGATTACTCCACACAAGGAGTAATCGTACTATTATCTACGACTGTGTAATCGCTTACACCTTCTAACCTTTCGTTGAAAATAATGTCTCCATACATTTGAAGACCTTCGTTTTTCTTAGTAATCATGTCAGCAAATGCACACCAATTCCCATATGGATTGTCCACCGTTTCTACATAAACTGTAAAACCACTCCATCCTAAGTAAGCTACTTTTTCAAAACCAAGCATCGTGTCCATCAAACGAAGTGGACTCCACTGACCGCCTAGTTCAACACTAGAAGTTACTTGCTCAACATTCTTGAAGAATTCGAATGTATTCAATTTCACACCTACATCTGTAAGAATTACTGTCGATACTGAAGTGGCCATATTGAATGCTGTAATATCGATCTCTGCACTCGGGTCATCATAATTATAAATACCCCAAATCGTTACATTGTTCGCCGATTCTAAAGCGTTGAATGCATTGAAATGATTTAAGAAATTCATATTCTCAATCGTGATGCTGCTGTACTGACCAACTGAAGTTAAAGCATTAAAAGCATCAATTGTTTTCATCTCTGAGTTACTTGAGATATAAATACCTCCACCTACAGTTTCCAATTTACCGAAGGTCACCAAGTGCTCAATACCTGTGCTTTCTCCACCGAATCCGATACCGAATCCGCCACCACCAGAGTTATTAACCACTTGTAGATCATTCGCGACGTACGTCAACTCATCCATTTCTAAAACAGATAATTTAGCATTACCTGAGATCGTTAAACTACCATCGACCATATCTAAAGCAGGGAACGCTAAAGTGGCAGTTTCTTTCAAGGCGTTCAATACAAAATCACCGTTTACTTGAGTTAATGCAGTAAGTACAACAGCATCTTGTCCGATAGACTCTAAAGTCATGTCATCATTAGCGACAACTAAACCACTCATATCAAATGTTGTAATCACTGATCTTGAGAAATAACCACCAAACTCATCCATTCCTTCGTGTAAACCGTTTACATGTACTTCCTCGTTTACATAAGCCAAGCTTGGTAATTCAACCGTTTCCAATGATGTATTTCCAGAGATCATCAATTCACCACCTACCGATTTCAAGTTCTCCATAACCAACGAGGTAATCGACATCTGATCTTTCACCATCAATGATGCTCCAATATTTTCTACATCCCAGTCGATAGCAGTTACCTCACCTACATGAACATTTCCACCAACGAAAACTACGTTTTGTAAAGCTTCCACCACATCATCGCTATTCAAGTAAACATCACCTGAAATGATTGCATAGTTACCTTCTCCAAAAGCAGTAAGATCTTCTGAAGTGGCGATGTTACCCCACCATACTTCAGCCTCACCTTTCATCATATCTTCAATAGCTGTAATCATATCACTGTTACCAGATACTTTGTTCTGAAGTGCTTCTAATTCAGCCAATATTCTTTCAATTTCAGCTTCGTTCTCCGGCGCCGTTTTACTCAGTGCATCAATGAGTACTTGCATCGCTTCTAAGTCTGCTGCTACTGCATCTAAAGATGCGTTGGCCCCCTCTAAAGAGATAATTCGGTCTAAAATAGCTTGTAATGATTCTTCCAATGAGGCTGCTTGCTCTGAACCATTACCGTCCAAACGGTTTTCGATGTTGTCTACTCTTTCCGTTAGTTGGTCTAAATCTGCCGTATCAGTACAAGCTGTCATTAATGATGCTGCCAATACTGACATTAAGATTTGCTTTTTCATAATAAGTAAAGTTTAAAAATGAATAGAATTAAAAAATGATGTGATTATACCAGGTTAGGACATTGCTTGTCTGCCTGTACGGACGTTGCAGTGCAACGTCCCTACAAACAGGAATACGAAGTCCCTAGAGGTGCATATTTATTCCTTTATAATTTTGATCGCTTCCGTCGGATAGCTATCCACAAACACTTTGTAGATATACATTCCTTTCCTCAGTGCATTCAAGTCTGTGCTTATTTGATGTTCACCCGAAGGCAAGTAATCTTTGTATACTTCTTTGACTTTCTGACCTTGGATATTGAACAACTGAATTTCTACCTCAGAAGCTTTAGGTAATCTCATTTGCAGATGACTCATGCTTGTGGTCGGGTTAGGATACACCTTCATCGTCAGTTGCTCTGTGCCATCGATGCTGTTGATCGATCCTTCCACAATCACATAGATAAATTCGTAACTGAAACCGCCATTGAAATCATCAGCTCCATAGGCCAATACTGCTACTCCTTCCTCTTTTGGAATGATGATCGCCTCATCATCACCATAAGCTACTTCTACGATATCAGGATGGAAGTTCTGAACGAAATAACCCAATACATCCTCGTCCAAATCGGTAATGTTATTTGGTAATGAGATCATTTTCAGATCACCTCTAGAAGCGTTCATATACAACTCGCTAAAAGGAGTCACAATTGGTGCTCTATTGACATTATTCACACCCAAAATCAGAGAATGAGTAGAGTTACCACCCCATTCGTCCTCGACTGTGACTTCGATTTCATAATCTCCTTGATGCTCAAAAGTCGGTTCGATAATTAACTGAGCGATGCTATCATTGACATGCTTTACTTCGATAAAGTCGATGGCCGAATCCACAGAGAAACGTAAGGCTGATTTTTCGAAATCGCTTGCCATAATGTTGAACACTTTGCTATCGTTTTCATCGACAAAGATCTTCCCGAATTGATCTGGAGTATAAGTGAATTCTGGTGCCACATTACCTTTAATCAAGAAGTTGACATCCTCGTAATTGACCATTGGATCGTTCGATCTGAAACGTACCGTAGCCAAGTGATTTCCAGTTCTCAGCGAATCGAAATCAATATTGGTGTTGATTACTTCGTTGTCGCCAGCTGAAACTGTTCCCGAGTAGGTATCCATTGTGAACCATCCCGTTAAGGCTGTTGCAGATAAAGCTCTCGTTTTCCAGATTCTTGGCTGATCAGGATCGTAACCCCAGAAGTCGCCACCGTCAAAACTTGTTAGCTGACTGTCGAAATCAAAGTCTTTAGAGTAATCCAAATCGAAACCAACTTTAAAGTATCCTGGAGGGTGATGCACCACAATCCAATACTCTTCGTTCGGGTCCATGTATACTGGGTTTTCGAAAGGAAGCAAGATCCATTTTTCACCCGAAGTAAATTCTTGAGTGAAGTTTTCCATCGCTACACGCTCACCTTCCACAGGGTCGGCTCCTCCTTTTACAATCTCAATTCTCACTGTAAACACTCCATTATTGATATAGTCGACATTCGATCGAACGTGAGTAATCAAGAAGCCTGCTTCCGGTGCTTTGTGTTTCGAAGCCACCGATGTCGGCATACCTCCTAACGAAGCCCAGTACCCTTGTGCTTTATTGGTATTGTTGTAGTAATCGTACAATAAGGAATCGGCAAAAGTGATGTCCTCACTATGTTCCACTTTCTGCCCCTCAGTAAGTCTGTAAATAACTTCCGCTTGGTAGTTTAAAGAACTATTCCCATTATTCACCACAGAAATCTGATGCTGCATTGTTTCCTGATCAGTCACCTCAATCGTCACATCTTCAGTAGGAATATGTAATACTGGAGGATCGATCATGACCGCTTTCACCGTCGTTGAATATTCTGTACCATTTACTTCCCAAGTGATGACCTCGTTGATATCAGTTAGTGTTTCTGCCGCATAGGCGACATACAACGTATCTTCACTTTGTGGTGCAACAATAATATCATCGTATATCTGACCAGTTCCACTCGTAAATATTTTCTTTCCATCGGCATATTGCACCTCTAGTCCGTTGTCATCATCATATAGAATTTTATCTAATTGATAGGATTTCGTTCCTATATTTTTCAGAATGATGGGTTGAACGAAAACTTCATCTTCGATATAGAATAAAGTATCAAAGTTCACCATCTCCGCAATCTCAGGTGATGCTTCCCCGTAGACATCAATTTCTAGAGGTAGGAAGCTTACCGAGTCTTCGAACATACTATTTGATACCACCCAAAGAGTATCTTCATAATGACCATCGAAAACCATCGATCCATCCAATTGAATAGTGAATTCTTCCCTGGCGTTTGGTCTCACAAATCCTTTGGCAGGAGGGGTAATTAAGATTCTTCTATGGTCATCAAATTCTTGACCGTAAACCGCTTCCCAATCCACTTCGTTTCTACCTAAATCAATTACAAAACGCTCGTCTGGAGATTCGATACCAAAGTTGAATTCACCATTATACGTATCGACATCATCGTACAAGAATTCGATTTGTCCATTCTTGTGAAGGATGGCTTGGAAAGTGGCTGCACCTCCTACAACTTCACCTTGCTGATGCACCATCATGTGCCATTCGAATACCGCTTTATCATCGAATGCTTGATAATACAATCCGCTTTCTGCGACCACTTTATTAAGGGTAAACAATGCCCAATGAGGAGCGATTAGCCCTTTTTGTAAATCGTCTTTTACAAACAACGGATGCGTATTATTTGTGTTTAATTCTGGAGGAACAATAGAAATATAACCGTGCTCGTTCATCCATGCACTATCGTATTCCTCACCATAGAACCAGAATTTAAACGGTAACTTTACGCCTTGGTAAGCATCCGAAGAAACATGAATTCTGTTCTCTTCTTTTACAATACTTTCGTAAGAATAACCAAGGTAAGCCGATGGATCGTCTTGCGTATCGGTCACACCATAATCGAACGACAAAGTATCTGCAGATTCCCTTGTATAATCTTCCAAACCAAGTACACTCAAAATGTTCTTTGGAAGGATAGAATACCACAAGTTTTGATCGTTGGAATTGTTCTCGATCTCAAACGCCATTTCTTTGATTTCGCCTGCATTTAGTTCGATATGCACTGGGGCATTATCAAATGCTAAGCGAGGACTTTCTAGCGAGAACCCTTTGATATCGACGTGTAATTCTTCACCATTGGATAACGTAATTATCGCCACATCATCTTTAGTTACTTTCGTCAAAGGAGCGAAGCTAAAGAAGAACTTATTTTCCGATTGAGGAGCGACCCAATAAGGCAATTCGATATCCGAAAGAATGTATTCCGGAAGGTCGACTTGCGTAATTTCAACTCCTTTGCTACCTGCATTATCAACTGATAATTCCAGTGATAGCGTATCGTTTACAGTGACTGCTTCGAAGTTCAATTCATCTACATTTAGCGTAACATCTTCTTCACCAATCACCGTTAAATTCACCTCCACTTCTTGATACGGATCCGTACCATTGTTGAAAATAAATAGCTTATTTAAGTGATCTCCATCCGTAAGATTAAAATCCAGATGATTGACAGTTAGTGTAATGTCTGTCGATTCTCCTTTCAATAGAGTACCTTCTTGAGGAGTGACCATTTTTACAAACGGCTTGTCCTCGTGACGCTCGTAACGGATCACGAAATCGTCTTTTAGTGGAGAAACATAACCGTCGGCTACATTGTCTTGTGCTCTTGCTTGGAAAGTGATACCGTAGTCCTCTTCGATATTTTGAATACCGATTAGACCTTTGTCATAGAAATTCGACGTCTCAATGTCTTTGTATCTGAACTCTATCGTACCATCAGCAAAAAGTACTGCTTGGATCGTCATCTCACCTTCTCGGTTGTTTTGTATCACTTTATGGTATTGAACGATAAAGCGATCGCCCTTACTTTCGTAGTAAATCTCACCACGCTTCACTCCCGTTTGAAAGTTTCTGATTGGATCGAAACCATGCCACATTAAGGCGATACCTCCTTCGGCTTTATTGGCCATCGGGAAGCTAAAATCAGCGTTAGTCGTCCATAACTGACCAAAACTCATTACCCCTTCTGCATTGATATTGATTCTATCGAAAACGCCATCGAAGTAAGGGAAATCAAAGCCCATTTCAATTCCATAAGCGGTAGCGTAAGCCAATGTAATATGACTGATCGGCGTACCTGTTGTAGAGATATCTTCGAATGCCCCTGCCATAGGTCCATTCAAGTCGTCGGAGGTGATTTCTGTATAAATGGAAGTCACTCTTCTTGGCGACTCAATCTCGTCTGTTGGATAATGTCCCTCAGAGAACAACTCTCTGATATCGTTTTGGTTGCCTTCGTATTTTTCGTATAAATCTGATGGAATACGATAGGTTAAAGGATAGTCGCCAGTGTTTTCTAAAGTGAAACTTAACTCTACTTCTTCCTCGTTTTCATAATTCACCGTGGTGTTTAAATTGGCATTCTTTACGGTAGCAATCGCAGGTGATGATGCTTGCGCAGTCACTAACAATTTAACATCACCTATGTTGGTGTTTAAAGTGATGTAGCCCTGATGCATTCCCAAAGATTGTGGGGTATAATTCACCGCTAAATTGACCTCCTCACGAGCATAAATGAATAAGGTGTCTTCATCATTTTTAATCAGTTCTAAACCGTCAATGTCTGATGTATAATCGTAGATTTCCAAGTTACCATAGCCATTGTTCGCCACATGTAATTCGTTGTACTGTTCAACGCCAACAAAGCTTTGGTCTAAGTGATAAATATCTTCAACATCTAAGTAAGGTGTCTGACCTTTTACGGTTACATCTACAAATACACTTGCAGCAGGATAATTCGGGTCGTTAGTGTATAAACCTACCACACTTTTATGCAGACCATTGATTAATCCCGATGGATCAATTTTTAAAGAAGGTGTTTCGTCTTTGTGTGGTCCAACTTCTCCTTCGTGAGGATCCATGTACACCCAAGCACCATCGTTACCTGTACTTAATGCTCTAACTTTTAGGTAGTAATACAGCCAAACTGCTCTGTATTGTGCATTCTCGAATGTTCTACCTGAGTTTCTAGACACCCAATACACATCTCCAGGATAAGTACCCGATAGGTTGCAAGTAATAGGGAAAGGATCGTTGGTGGGATGGTGCATGACTACCCAGAATACCTCGTCGTTTTCGAAACGGAAGTTTCTTGTTAAAGGTATTTCAATCCAACCTAAAGTAGAGTCGCGAACATAGAAATCTTGAGTGTGAATGGTCTCTGCATAGGTAGGACCTTCAATACCTCCTTTACGGATTTCTACTACAATCGGCTCTTCTGTGTTTACTGTGTTGACGAATGCTGCGACATGGGTAAGGTTAAAGGTAAGCCCTCTGTTAATTTCGAATACAGTTGCATGAGAGAAGCCCATAATTTCTGGAGCATCTACTCCTAATGCATTTTCAGGCCACTCGTCCCAATCGTACTGAAGTCCAGATCTGTATTCTCCGATTTGCTTCAAGGTATCAAAAGAAGGATGTCTTTCTAAAGGTACTTCTCCGATATTGGCCATTACGCCTTGGTTGTTTGGAGAAGCATAAGCAGGTGCTTTATTAGTATTGGGTTGATGCAAAGTGATCGTAGGCATGCCATCAGCATCAAATACTATTTTAGCCCCTGAATCCTCCACATAGTTTTGTGAAGACAAGTATTCATCCAACGATTCTTCTGGAATATATCCGAAATTCTTCGCATAAGCCGACCATTTCAAAATACCGCCTTTTGTATTTTTAATGATGATATTTTCCGACAGCATCTCTTGCTGTTGAACATCAATTTCTAAGATGATAGAATCTTGTTCCAAAACCAATCGAGGGGCTTCACCTGTGGTAATCTTCAAGATATTTGATCTATCCGATTCATTTCCCCATTTATCGACTGCTTTAACAATGAAGTAGAAATCTTGCTTCTCTCTTGTATTGCCAATCGTTAAACGGAATGTCTCTCCGGCATTAACACTACTTTCGAATACATAAGGAGAAATTGATTCGTAGTTGTCTTCTGTAAGCTCTAGCTGACTAAACCAAACGTAAAAAGCATTCGGTTGCTCATCGTCGGCATCGTAAGGAACTTTCCATGTAACATCAAAAGCATCGTGGTAAACGTTCTCTGCTTTAATCACTGGAGTTTCCGGCTTCTGATCGGAGTTAACGGATAATGAATTCACGGCATTCAACATTCCTCGACCCACCAAACCGTTCCAATATTCGTGCATGTCATCATCAAAAGGTTGAGAGAAATCGATGATTCTTTGCTTTAAATCTTCTGGAGTAAAATCTTCACCTCCGAATTCTGAAAGTACTAAAGCAGCCACACCAGAAACATGAGGACAAGCCATAGAAGTACCTTGCATAAATGCATATTGATTCCCTGGTACAGTACTTAAAACACCTTCATATTGCACATTAAAAAGTGATCCACCCGGTGCTAAAATGTCAACATGTGTACCGTGAGTGGTATATTCTGTAGGATTGTTGGAAGCATCTGAAGCGGCAACTGTATATACTTTTTCATACATACCCGGCCAGATTTCTTGATTGTACCCCGTGTTACCAGCAGAGAAAAATACAATACCACCTTTCATTGGGGAACCTTCGTATTGACCTGCTTCTTCAATGAAGTAATCGATCGCATCCAACACTTCTTGCTCGTAGTATCCAGTGGAAGTATAAGACCAAGAGTTTTGAGCGATGACCGCTCCATTATCGGCTGCATAGACAAATGCATTGGCTACACCCGTTGATGAACCCGATTGCAAGAAAATCTGACAAGACATTAATCTCGCACCAGAACCTTCCGTACCGTCTCCACCAGCTACACCGCCAACACCAATACCGTTGTTGTTCGTTGCTGCTACTGTTCCACCAACATGAGAACCGTGATCTGTTGCCGATACATTACCACCAGCCACAAAGTTGTATCCGTTAATATCGTCTACATAACCGTTTTGATCATCATCTACTCCGGGTTCGCCATTGGCCTCCGCTTCGTTGACCCACATGGCATCTTTCAAATCGTCGTGAGCCACGTCCATACCGCCATCAATAATGGCAACAATTACATCGCTTGATCCAGTTGTTTTTTCCCAAGCTTTAAATAAATCGATGTCTGCATCAGCTTCTCCGATAATATCCCCGTAGTTCTCGTAATGCCATTGATCTTTCAAGAAAGGGTCATCAAATGGATAGGAATTCTGAACTCTTTGGCTAGAACTTGGTGTATAAGGTTTGAATTCAGCAGGCTCGATATACGACTTTTTATATACCGGTTTGGCAATCTCCACTCCATCCAAAACTTGATAACTTTCAACCATATGCGCAGGAGAACGGACCTCGTCGAAGGAGATTTCGTACCAAAGGTGCAATCCGTGTGCCCTATGTTTCGCCTCATTTTTTAGAGAGAAAGGGAAAACTCTTTTGAACCCATCAATTTGCTGAGAGGTATTGAATGCATCGATTTGAGTGACTCCCGTTAGATCCACTCTTGTATCCTGATCGGGGGTATCGATCGTTCTAAAGTTCCTCACCATATTTGGAGAGAACTTTACTCTAATCTTTCCTGGTACTACTTCTGGCGTCTGACCAAAAGCAGTACTTCCTAGGCATAGGAAAAGGGAAAGAATAATTAAATTATATATCTTTTTCATTGGGATTTCGATTAGTTTTGAACGTCTCTAATGTATCGTACAGATAAAGCGTAATGCGGAATAAATATTCCGATACCCACTAGAGATCCTTCATTAATTTGGAAGGCTTGAGGGAAGCTGTTTTCGATCGTCTGACCTTCTGGAAGCTTCACCCAATAACGTCCCATCATTTCCATATCACCAAACTGAGGTTGATTACGATAGCTTGGCATTTCGAAGTAACCTGAATACGTTAATTCGATACCACTCTTTCCACCAGCTCTTAGGTGATCACCCGCAAAGTTTTGTCCTTCGAATTGCTCGACTAAATCCCACCACTCTTCGTAAGTAGGTAAACGCCAGCCTTCTGGAGCAAGTAATTCTGCAGCTGTGTAAGAGTATAGTTTGCCATGAATTCTGCGGTCTTCATCAGAAGATACCACATGACCTGTATGGTTTTCTGCTTCGGCAGCCTGACCATAATACCATGCAGCAATGCCTACATACTCATCCAAATCGTAATTCTGAGCCATCCATTCGACATCACCTATTTGAACCGTTTTATATTCTTTGTTATCAAGAGGATCGATCCAAGTGTGATGCAATCCGCCAAACGATAATTTGACAGTATCGCGTTTCACCTCATTATCATACATCACTTTCCACTCTAATGTATACAGCTCGTTTCTCTCTCCTTGGAACAAGGAATTGGGTAAGTGATTCGTCACCACATTACCTCCATTACCTTCCAAGATCGTCCATTCCCCTGTTGCTCCTTCTTGAAGGTGACCTTCTAAAGTGAAAAAGTAAGGGGCTTCTCTCGTGACAATACCCAATTGATCTTCTCCCGCAGAAGCATACAAAGTATCGAAAGTGATTTCCATTTGTTTACTCACTTGAGTTCCTCCATACTGATGTGTCCATTGAACTATATAAGTATGTTCTGGTAATCCAGTAAAAGAGGCCATATGATGATGTACATCAGAGAAACTGCCCGAAGTAGAATCTTCTCCTACTAAAGACCACGTTCCTTGTGCACCGTATAAAGCTGAATCGGCTTCGAAATGAATGGTAAAACTGTCTTTCACCGTATCGGGCAATACATTGTAGATATTCACCTCCATGGGTTGGAAACTGATGTCCATCCAATCGGTAGAATACATATCGCCTTCTCGTACCTCCCATTCTAGAGTGTACAACTGACCAGGTTCACCTCGGAAGATAGTCTCTGAAAGATGGATGTCATCAATGATGCCACCTTCTCCTCTTACTACCTTCCAAGTACCTGTCTGACCGTCCTCTAATGTATTCGCAGCAATAGTGGTCAGATAGCCCTCAGTTACCAATTCAAGTTGATCTATCCCAGCATTAGGCGAAAGTGAGGGGATGCTTTCGTCTCTGCTGCAATGTGTAAAGGCAATCATGCAGCATAAGGCAAACATGACCGTATATATTAATTTTACCATTAGTATCCGTTGTTTTGATGTTCGTCAGAAATCTTGGTGTTGGCATCAATTTCTCCTTGTGGAATAGGGAAAGTGAAACGGTAGTAATCTGCATCCGATGGACTGATATTCCATTTCGACCAATGCTGTCCTTCTCTCACAAAAGTTTCTTGTCGCCTTTTGATATCGAACCATCTGAATCCTTCTCCAAACAGTTCTCTACGGCGTTCTTCCAAAATCACTTTGATCAGTTCTTCGCCCGTTTCTGTTGGTTTAGCAGCGCCTCCATTGGCACGTTGCATAATGGTGTAAACAGCATCTTGAGCAGCGGTGTCGTTGCCTAATTCTGCTTCTGCCTCTGCCAATATCAAATGCATTTCTGAAGCTCTGATTTTGATCATGTGTGCGTTACCTAAAGCTTCATTGTGACCAAATTTCACCACCAAATAATTGTCTGCATCAATGGGTTCATAGAAATCGAAATAACTCTTTCTAATATCACCATCGTCAAACTTATTGATGAAGTTTTCATCGGCTCTAATGGATGAATAACCATATTGAGGCCAGTAGAACGAAGGCAATGAAAGGTAGATGTTGTTATCCGTACGGGTATAATCCAAGTAGAAGATCGCCTCCGGGTTGTTGCTGAATAACATGAACCCACCCCACATTTCCTCCACAGTCATCAAAGGCATATCTTTCATCGCCTTTTCTGCATATTCTTTGGCTTTATCCCATTGATTTAGGATGCTGTAAGTTCTCGCCAATAATGCTTGTGCACCTTTTTGATCCAACATTCCTTTGTATTCGCTCACACCCATGTGCGTTTCGGCATACAATAAATCTTCGACGATTTGATTGTACACTTCTTGAGTAGTTGCACGACCTAAATCTTCGTCTTCTGCCTCTGCCGGTGCTGTGGCTAAGATGACGCCCATTCCGTTGGGATCAGTTGTATAATTTTTAGCGTACATCTGAATCAAATTCAGGTAACAATACGCTCTCAAGGCTTTGGCTTGTGCTACTAAGGTCTCGATTGCAGCTGTATCTCCATCGTTAATATTAGGTGCATTAGCGATGATCATGTTACAATCGTAGATCACTTTATATCCCACTGCCCAAGGATTCGTTGTCCATTGGTAAGTCGATAAAACATTCATTTGATATACAGTAACAAACCATCCCCAGTTGTTATCAGAATTGATCATTAAGTCTTCGCCCATCACATCGCTCATGATCTGTACATACAAACCATCGAAGTAAGGTGAACTTAACTGATCGTAAGCACCAACCAAAGTCGCTTGAGCGTTTTCTACCGACTCAAAAGCGACATCAGGAGATACTTGCGTAGAAGGTTGGTACTCTAGAAAATCGGAACATGATGTAACCGTCAACATCATTCCGACAAGTGAATTTATGATATATTTTTTCATGAATGATGCTGTTTTATAGTCCAAAATTGAAGCCTACTGAATACGTTGCTACACCTGGAATATTGTCGTTGGTAGAACCTGATAATTCTTGTTCTGGATCGAATCCTTTGTAGTTAGAAAGTGTCCATAGGTTCTCTCCAGAGAAGTACACTCTTAAGCTAGAAATATGGATTTTCTGACAAGCTGATTGAGGAAGATTGTACCCCAAATTCACGTTCTTAAGACGTAGATAATTGCCTTTCTCCAGGAATCGAGTGGAGGCCAAATGACCATTATCTTCGTTGTTGACAATGTATCTTGGAATGTCTGTGTATTTGTTATCAGGAGTCCAAGAATTCTTTGCTTCGTCTGCTAGGTTATAGCCAGGATTGGCACCATCATGCATGTTTTTTGCGTAATCGTAGTTGTAGATTTTACCGCCTAAGCTGTAGTACAATAGGAAAGAGAAATCGAAGTTTTTATACTTGAAAGTGTTGGTTAAACCACCATATAAAGTTGGTAGTGCAGAACCATTTACTGTTCTGTAAGCATCTTCGTATTCGCTCGTTACTTTACGACCCGATCCATGAGGATCATCAAAGGCTGTCTCTGGCATTTCTGCTTGTTCATCGTGGGTGTTGTTCACATTCACAAACCACATTGGTTCTCCCGTATCCGGATTTACCCCTGCCCATTCTCTCAAGTAGAAACTGTACCAGCTTAATCCTTCTTTCAGTAAATAATTACCGCTTATCAGTTGGTCTGCACCTATGTTTTTAATCTCCGATTCAATGTTCGTTAAGTTGAAATCTGTCGTCCATGAGAAGTTCTTCTTCACGATGTTTTCAGTATGAAGAGTGATTTCAACTCCTTTATTGACCATATGTCCTATGTTCGTCAAAACAGATCCGAATCCTTTAGAGTAAGAAATTGGTTGGGCATATAGAAGTCCATCAGAGTCTTTGATAAAGTACTCCCCAGAAAGTTGAATTCTATTGAATATCGAAAAGTCTACACCTATATTTGCCAACGTCATTTTCTCCCATTGTAAGTTAGGATTTGCCAATTGAACTGGCGTCATACCTGGACGATCACCGTAGTTGCTCCCTAATGAATAAAGTGCTAGATAATTACCATCACCTATTTTATCATTACCCGTAAGACCGTAACTACCTCTTAGTTTCAACTCGTTGATCCAAGATGCATTGCTCAAGAAGTTTTCTTGTCCGACTCTCCAAGAAGCACCCACAGATGGGAAAACACCGAATTTATTGTTTTCGCCAAAACGAGAACTACCGTCTGAACGGACCGAAGCGTTTAAGTAATACTTAGAAGCAAAGTCGTAAGAGAATTGTGAGAAGAACGATAACAAACTACGGTTACTTGTATATGAAGTAGCTTGTTCTGGCTTGGCGCCAATACCCAAATGAGGATTGCCTCCAATACCAAAATCTGTAGACTCCGCATATAAACCATCGGCTTTAACGTAGTAGGTTTCTTGTCCACCCATTACCGTAATATGATGCTTACCATAAGTATTATCCCAAGTCAGTACATTCGACCAGTTTAAGGCCATGCTTTGATCGTGAGATTTTGATCCTCTGCCGTTTACACCAGAACCATTCCCGTGTTCAGGATTGTAGTAAACCACCGAATTAGAAGAATTATAGTTCATCGAACCGGTGGTTTTGAAGTTTAGGTGTTTGTTAAAGTCAAACAATAAGTATAGGCTTGAGGAGATATTATTTCCTTTTGTATTGTAAATGTCTTTTTCGATTAATCCGATAGGATTGAAATCTAAAACCGCTGTATTGTACCAGTTGTAATCTCCATCTTCTGTGTAGATAGGCGTTGTTGGATTGATGATCTCTACAGCACGTACTGGATTGGCACCGGCCGTACCATTCGGTTGTGCATTCTGATTATAGAAACTTAGTGTATTGTTTGTTCCAACTTTCAGCCAAGAGTTAATTTGATGATCCAAATTGATACGACCAGAAATACGGTTAAAGTCTGTTCCTTTAACATGACCTAACTGATCGAAATATCCTAAAGAAAGGAAGTAGTTGGTTTTCTCTGTAGAATGAGAGAAACCGATGTTGTAATTTTCTACTCTTCCCGCTTGATACAATGCATTTCTCCAATCGGTATCTTGAATGATTTTAGCACCTGCAGCAACATTGCCATTATAATCAAATGGTTGATCCATATTATAAGGATTCCAACCAGAAATGGCTTCTACATTTTCGTGTGCATAAGCTGCCGATTCGTTTTGTGTTTTTCCGTGCAAGTAGAACTGATTATTGAATAAGCCATTCCAAGTTTGTTGGTAATAATCAGCTGAGTTCATCAGTTTCACTCCATTATTCATTAGTGAGGTTACCCCAACTTGGGCATCAACCGTCAGTCTAGAATGTTCTTTTTGCTTTCCTCCTTTTGTTGTGACGATAATCACACCGTTGGCTGCTCTAGAACCATAAAGTGAGGCAGACACCGCATCTTTTAAAACCGTCATCGATTCGATATCGTTGGGATTTAAAGTTCCAATACCATCGTAGGGTACACCATCAATAACATAAAGTGGAGAAGAACTTGCACTCATAGAACCCACACCACGAATACGCACTGTTGGTCCCGATCCTGGCTGTCCAGAACTTGAAGTCACTTGCACGCCTGATGTTGCTCCCTGTAAGGCACTCGCAGCGGAAGAGACTGGTCTTGTGGCTAGAGATTCTCCGGCAATTGTTTCCGCAGCACCTGTAAATGCTTTTTTGTCTGAAGTTCCGTAAGCCACAACAAGCACTTCGTCGAGTTGTTCAGAATCGCTATTCAGTACTACTTCAATATTGGTCTGATTACCGACTGTAACCAATTTGTCTTCCATTCCAATGAAAGAAAAGTGAAGTTGATCTTCAGGTCCATTTACCATTATGGTAAACTGCCCTTCGAAGTTGGTAGTTGTTCCTGTAGTTGTTCCTTCTATCCAAATACTCACACCAGGAAGGAGTTCGTTAGAAGTCGCATCTTTGACTATACCTTTTACCAGCACATCTTGTGCGTAGGTAGTGGAATAAGAAAAAGTAGTAATCAACAAGAACACAATGAAAAAATTGAATTTGTTCATGTGTCAGAAAGATCGATTAATATTTGATTTTGAATTGGTAAACATCAAGGTTTTCTCACCTTTGATACGGCAATGATATGGGTTGTGAAAAATTTTAACTAAACAATTGGTAACATTGTTGTCTTATTTCGTATGAATCGTGTATCAGATTATTTGGTTCGTGTATCAAATCGTCTAACTGCTTGATAATAAATTAGTAGCGAATCGTTTTTAGGAGAGATTGTAGAGGTGGAAAATTGTTGGGGTTGTGATGTTTTTAACTTTTGATGTCAAGTGGTTGGTGAGTTGGGGAGATTGTTTTTTAGGTTTAGCATCAGAAATTATCAAATAATTAAATTAAATACAGAATATTTTTAAATTAAGCAATATTGTTACTATATTGTAGTAAATATGCTTCTATGGGAACAGATATCAAAAAAGAAAAATTTGATACTAAAAAGAGTATCAAACGTGCAAGAGCTCTAAGAAACAAAAAATCTTTATGGGCAATTCGAATTCGGGATAAGGAATATACTTGGTCAAATAAAATTGAAAGAGTAACACTTATTAGAGATCGTCTGCCTTATGAAGCGATCGAGTTATTAAGTGCTAGAACTGAACTTTCCATTAAAGAAGTACTTTCCATATTCGATCTTCCTCAAACTACTTACAATAAAAAGAAAAGAGAAAACGGATTATTAAGTGGTCGGGACAGTGAAGTAGTACTTTTATTAACCGAGCTATTAGACTTTGGAATAGAGGTTTTCAATAATGAAAAAGAGAAGTTTAATAGATGGCTTAAAAAACCAAATTATTCTCTAGGCGGTATTAAACCTGAAACTTTATTCGATACAGTAACGGGCATTCAAGAGGTAAAAAATGCCTTGAATAGGCTTGAATATGGAAACATGGCATAATGAAAGTATATAGAATAGAGAGAGAAAAATATTTAAAATCAACTTTAAAGGGCATTGGTGCAGCTTTGACCGATGGGTATCGCTGGAATAGTCTCAATACTTTTTTAGTTTACACTGCAGAAACTCGTGCTTTGGCAACTTTAGAGGTATCTGTACATCTAGACCTAAATGAAGACTTGCCAACCGACCGATATTATGTGGAAATCGAAATACCTGATGATATTAAAATTCTCGAAATAGATATAGAAGATTTACCTAAGGATTGGGACTCACGACCTCCAATATTAGAAACTCAATTTATTGGTGATGACTTTGTTTTTGATGGTCAAGCAGCTGTGCTTAAGGTACCGAGTTGCATTGTACCTCAAGAGTTCAACTACTTGATCAACCCCAACCATAAAGATAGCTCCCGAATTAAAGTGGTTTCAAAAGTTCCCATGAGTTTTGATCCTAGGATAAAACAATAAATAAAAACGTAACTAACTTCGATGAATTAATTGAAATTGAACATGGAAAAATAGGTACAAAAACTAGAAATAAATATGAGAAAGGTGTTCATAAGTTTATGAAAGCTGAATTGATTAAGGAAATTAGAAATGAAAACTATAAGTTGTGATAACGTTAATATTGAAATGATGAATTACAATTAATCTATATCAGATCCACATAAATATTAAAACATGAGAAACTCATTGATATTTATTCTTTTCATTTTTGGTTGTCAACGTACAGATATCAAACAGAATTTCTCTGTTGAATATTTTTATGTTAATTATGATATTGAAAATTCATTTTTATTAAATACTGATACAACTAAAGTCGAATTTTATAATGCTAAAAAGGATAGTATTGAAACATTAACCTACATATATAACCAAGAAAATAATAATGATACAGTCAAAATTTACTTGAAGCAATCACAAGATTATCAACCCAAATATTTTACAAATGGAGTTGAAAAAGACAACTATTATTTTGTCTTTGAAGACTCTAAAAAATATAGTATTAATGGTAGTAATTATGAAGTTTATAAATACTCAAAAAATCCATTAATCATTGATGGTTGTATATCTTATTTTTGGGTGCCTAATTTCGGTATCATTTTAAAACGTTCTTCTACTTGGGGAACTTATCAAAAGTTACAAACAAATGATTTGCAACTAAATAATAATTTAAATTTACTAGAGGATGTAATTTTAAGTGACACAATATTTAGTAGTGGATGTTTCATAAACTCAATTTATAAACCTGATTCCGACATTCAGATTAAAATTCTTGATTAAATTTAAAATTATGCTACTAATGATAAATAAACTATTCAAGAGAGATGAACTTATTGGAGAATGGAATACAGAAGATGGAAGTGGATTTAGCATAATTATGGGTTCTTGGATAAAGTTTCGAAAAGATGGGTCTGGTCATTTTAAAAGTTGGGCAAATGTTGACGAGGAAGCATCATATAATCTTGATGGAAGTTTTAATTGGAAACGAATAAATGAAAAAACTATTTCTATCCAAGAACACAAATCTGAAATTATAGAAATCATTGAATATAGAATTGAAAATTCAAATAATAGAACAGTATTAACTAGTGAACAAGAACAAAAAGGTACAGTTAACATTGAAGGTTTTTGGAACTTTTCACAAGTAATGTTTAAATCATGAGAACTTATAAAGTAATATCATTAACTAAATTAGAAGATAATTATTCTGAATTAACAAGAACCTGGTTTGACGTTAAAGTGATCAATCCAATCGATAACTCTCAATTGGTTTTAAAAAACATTTCATTACCAACTTTTGTAAAAATTAATGATCTTATCTGTCGGAGCGAACACCGTTTTTTTGATGTTATTGATAAAAAAGGAAATCTACTTTACAGATAATTTGATAAGAGTTATATAGAGTTTGAATTACATGAATTAACTACATCAAAAGCAAATATTCATTTTGGCAAGAAATTATTTTATTCCATGAACAAAAAACTAAACTTCATCTTCATATTATTTATCGTAATACTTCTCACCGTACTCACTCAATTAGGGGGTTTTGTACTTCTAATATCAATAGTATTAGCGGATAAACTTCGATTAAAATCAACCATAAAAAAGTACCTGTTATTTTTGGGTCTTTATCTCATTTTATCATTCAGTTTTATTCCTTTTTTAGCTCATTTATTGGGAAGGGAAAGAATAATTAATACTGAAAAAATATCACCCACAAACTATATGACGGTGCTATTAAATAGAAACTATGTAACACCTGAAATGAATAAGACTTTGGCAGGCTTATCGGATAATTTATCCCAAACGGATATCAAAATAAAGTATTTAGATGCAAACTTTCCTTTCATTAATGGTTTTCCCTTGCTGCCTCATTTAAGTCATAATGATGGAAATAAATTAGATTTATCACTTGTTTATCAAACTTTAGATGGACAAATCACTGATCATTCAAAATCAATAAGTGGTTATGGTGTTTTCGAAGATGTTATTGAAGGAGAAATAAATCAACCTCAGAAATGTCTAAGTGGAGGCTATTTTCAATACGACTATCCTAAATATTTAACTCTAGGTCAAATTAATCGTGATCTTAAATTTTCAGAAATAGGAACAAGAAAATTAGTATTAGCTTTGATTGAACAAAAGGAAGTCAAAAAGATTTTCATAGAACCACATTTGAAAAATAGACTTCATTTATCAAATAAGAAAATAAGATATCACGGTTGTCAGGCTGTAAGACATGATGATCATATACACTTTCAGATTTAAAAGAATTCATTAAGTATATCAAAGACAAATCAATAATTGAAAAGCTACTCAATTCTAGAGTGAGCACCGAAGATAAACTATATCTAAAAGCTCGTAATATTGAAGCATTGAAAGAATAATAAAAAATATGTAATTTGTATTTCAGTATAACTATTCTACTAACTCTTCAATATTTATCTATCATGCAAAAACTAATTGTCATAAGCATTCTTCTACTCATTTTAGGATGTAATTCAAGAGAATCAAAAAATAATACTTCATCAAAGAAAGGAATTACAACACCAGAAACACCAGAAGTATTTCAAGAAAAGAATATTATTGAACAATATAAAGCAACAGCTAGAGGCAGAGGAAATCTATTTTACCAATTGTACAGTGAAGCTCTTGAAAAAGATAAAAACCTTCGAAAAATTGAAAATGATTATTTGTTGATGAGAGAAGCTCAGGAAGATAGCCTAAAAAAATATAACAAATTTAATAATAGTAATAATTATTATTACGCTGAAGCACATGACTTTATACATACAATTTTAGATTCAACTATACGAATGGAAGTAATGCAATTGGTAGAGGAATCCAAAAACAAGTACGCTCATAGTGTTGCTGAACGAGAAAAAATCAAAAACTCTGTAATTAAAAATAGTAACACGATAGAAGATTTACATAAAGTGTTGCAAGTAGTAGTGACTTTAAAAATGATAGAAAACTATCAAAATAATGAAATGGAATCCGGTCAATCAATTGAAAATATAATTCAAGATCAGGAAAACCTTATTAAAGAACTCAAAAAGAATATCAAATAGTTAGGAGTGGTATCATATAAAAAATCATAATTAAATAAGTGATTTATTGGAAAGTACAAACTGATTGTTCAATTTTGCAACAACGTTACATTACTAAATTTGATGAAAGAGATACTACCACTACTAACCTTGATCGGAGCTACCAACGGATTATTTCTGTCTGTATATTTATCATTTAAAAAAGGACTATCAGTTCAAGGAAAATTATTGATTACAACATTGCTTATATGGTGTTTTGTATGTTTAATGTTTGCCCTACGCAAGATTTTGCCTAATGAACAATATTTGATATTTGCTTCTTTAGGTTCAAGCATAACCACATTTATATACCCTACCTTTTATTTATTCTTGGAAACGGGAGTCAATAAAATGTTTAAACTAAAGAAGAATGTATTTTTTCATTTTATCGTTCCTATCGTTTTCTTTCTTGCTTCTCTTCCTATCATCTATTGGGACTTTACCTTATTGTTCACGGGTGAATTAATCGAAAATACTCCATATATCAAGAAAGTAAATCTGTTTCAAGACTATTTCAATGCCACTATTGGGATCGTTTACCTCATTTACTTTACATCAAAACATCTAAATAAAAATGCACTTCATTTAAAATGGTGGAAAACAAGGACAGGGGTATATACTTCTATTGCTTTATTGTATTTGTTTGTACATAATTTTGGGGCCTACGGTGTTTTGGCTAAATCGTATGATTTACCACTATCAAATATTGGATTCCCGGTTTATTACCTTTCTTTTTCAGCCACAATTTACCTTATATTCCATTGGGTAATTTCCAATAAGATTGAAGTATTTATCAATAAAGAAGAAATTATACTACAAGAAAAAGAAAGAGTTACTGAGGGAAAACTAAAAGAGGATTTGGATAAGATTATTCGATATATTGAAAATGAAAAACCGTTTTTGAGTAATGAAATAACGCTCACTTCCTTGGCCCAAGAAGTGATGTTAAACCGTTCAAGAGTGTCGTTTGTGATCAATGAAGGCTTAAAAATGAACTTCAATGAGATGATTAGTCATTATCGAATAGTCGAGGCAAAACGAATATTGCGCACGGAAGAAGGCAGATCGATGAAACTCGAAGTATTAGCGAAAGCCTCTGGTTTTAATTCCAAAACTACTTTTAATCGGGCATTTAAAGACATCGTAGAAATGACTCCGAGTGAATATAAAAAGTGGATCGAAAAAGAAGAATTCAGTTATTAAAAAAAATGCACAGCTCAATTTCTCGAGCTGTGCATCATATATACATCAATTAGAACAATTGCTTATCTCGTAGCTTTTGGTTGTTTAGCAGTTTGTTCGTTTTTCGCTTTATGCGATGTTTTACGCTTTCCTGCAAAACGACGAATATGTTGGTAATCATAATTCACATACTTGTGAGTAAGACCCCATCCAAAGATTCCAAAACCTTCGTTATTGTTTAATTCTCTGTTAAGACCCATTGCATGAGGTGCACCAGGAATAGAAGCCATAATATTAAAGTTAATACCATCTGCAGCAAACTGAACAGTACCTTTTTCAGGACCATCAGTTGTAATTAGAGACATGATACCATCTTTATGTTTCCATACACAAATCTCGTGACCAGAGTTTGAGATTGGGTTGTAAGGCGACTTCACATATGGTCCAAGTGGATTGTCTGCAATAGCAACACCATGACGAATCTGACGTCCACCAAATGTAATTGCCTCACCCATTTGCTCACCTTTGTAGTATAAATAGAATTTACCTTTGAAAGGAATGATACATGGATCGTGTACTTTGTGGGAATCAAAATCACCTTTCTTCTCTACTAAGAAACGATCTTGAGTTGTACCTTTCCAAACACCATTGTTAGCAGGGCTTAAGATAGGCTCTTCTAACTTTTTAAATGGACCATTTGGAGATTCAGACCATGCCAAACCCACTTGGTTCTTTGTTCTTACATCATATGGCGATTTGATTGTTTGATAACATAAGTAGTACTTCCCTTCGTGCTCCATAATTTCTGGAGTAAAAACAGAACGATCATCAAATTTACCTTTATCACCTCTTAGTACTGCAGGACCTTCTTCTTTCCAAGTCCAACCATCTTCTGATGTTGCGTACCAGATATCACAACGGTCCCAAGGGAATACTTTATCATTTTCGATATCACCACCAAAACCGTCAGTTTTACCAACAGACTTAGAGTAATACACATAATATTTTCCATCGACATGAAGCAAAGCAGAAGGATCACGTCTTACCACGCCTTCTTCGTATGCCAAGTCTCCTTTTAAATCTTGTACTGAAAATTCACCGAACCATTCGTTCGTTAACGAATCAGGCCAATCCAATGCTCTTTTAGAAGCTGCACTTAAATGATTTACATCCGTAATACCTAAGAAATCTAATTTCTCCTGAGATACATGTGTGTAGTCTTTCACCTCAGCTTGTGGTGCTGTAGGCTTTGTGCAAGAAGAAAGAATACTTGCACCGATCAATACTGATCCTGCTAAAAATTTAATCGCTTTCATGATAAAAAAATGTGGTGAAGCATCACCTTTATTTGAATGATTGATGTTGAATACACTTACTTAATTGTGTACCCGATATTTATTTGTCTAAACTGTGCCTAAGCTATTGCCAAAAGCAATCACTGTAATCCCTACGATCATACACGCTAACCCCAGATAAAGTGATGTTTTTGCTTTCTTTGGAGCAGTAATCCATTCTTTAGTAATAATACCTCCTACAATAGCAACTCCAACAGATACCGTATTGAAAATAGCATATCCTACAGTACCTCCTGTTGAACCTAAAGTAAAGGCGGCAAAACCAAATAATGCTGAAGCAGAGAAGTTAAAAATACCCATTACAGTAGCTAAAACTGTATTTCTTGGGAATTGAGGAGTGACAAAGTTGCTCCATAATTTCTTCTTTGTTAACTGGTAAGAGAAATAAGAAGCAATAGAAATACCACCAAAAACATAAATGATATACATTACAATAATTGCACTTACCCACTCAGGGTTGCCTGCTGCAACACTTGCCTCGTGAATCACACCTGCACCTACTGAGTTTGCGTAGTTAAAACCTGTTGCTAATAATCCACCCACTACAGCAATAGAAATACCAGTGATCATGTTATCACTTTTCACTTCCTCGCCTTTATCATCTTCTTTTTGCTTTAATAGACCTGCTCTACCGTTACTCATTACCCCGAATAATACAATCAGGATACCTAACATGATAGTGGCAAATACTTGAAATTCAGGTATACCATCAATCATAAATGGAATAAGAGAACCAATTAAAATAATGGTACCTATAAACAGAGAAAAACCAAGTGATAAACCAATGTAGTTAATGGCTTTACCCCACATCATTACACCAATACCCCAAAGGAAAGAGGCAACAGCCATACCGATCATTACATTGGTAGGTACTGCAGCTAGAATATCGCCGAAGTTATCTACTAAGAAATAAACGGCAATGTTCGGAATAATAAATGTGTTGATGGCGAAGAATAAACCCCACGTATTTTCGAATTCAAATTCTTTCGTAAACTTTTCTGGTAATGCATAAAGACCGAGCATCAGTCCTGCAAAAATCGACCATAAAACTCCTTCAATCATGACTTATAATGTTTTGTTATTTAAATGAATAGACTGTAGTTGATGTGTAAGGCTCCTCTGGTGTTGTGAATGGTTTAGGAGCTCCATCGATATTAGGACCATTTGGATATCTATGTGTCTCACAACAGAATGCTTTATATCTTCCAAATTGGTCACCGCTTTCTCTTTGTAGTTCGTTAGAAGTGAAATAACCTGTATAAAATAACATACCTGGTTCGGTAGTTGAAATCTCTAAAGTAATACCTGTGTCGTCATTATTAAATGAAGCCACGTTACGTAAAGTATCTTTTTCGTCAAATAAGAAATAGTGTTCACAGCCTGTTTCTAATTCCTCAAAAACCTCTGCTAGTTTCTTTCCTTCTTTTAAGTCCAATACTGTTCCTCCTACATTTTCAATCTCTCCCACTGGAACATTTGTTGGATCTGCTTTTAAGAAGCTATCTGCTAAAATCTTAGCTGTATGTCCGCCCACCGTTTCTTTAAATCCTGATAGATTAAAATACGTATGATTGGTTAATGATATAGGTGTTTTCTTATCAGTAGTCGCATGATAAGAAATCTCTAAATTGTTGTTTTGCGATAAAGTAAAAGTCACTTCGATAGTTACATTTCCAGGGAAACCTTCTTCCATATGTTCACTTGTTTTTTGGAAGGTGATACTATCTGCCACTTCACTCGATAATTCGTTTACACAAACCCAAATTTGCTTATCTAAACCTTTTATGCCTCCATGTAAATGATTTGGACCATCATTGGTTGCTAAAGTGTATTCTACACCATCAATAGCAAATTTTCCATCCTTAATTCTTGATGCAAAACGGCCAACGGTACATCCAAAATAGGGAGCATTAGCTTTATAGGCATCCGAAAAATATCCATCTAATTGATCAAAACCACAAGCCACTTCAGTTAAGCTGTCTTGCTTATTTGGTACTTTTAATGAGGTGATTGTAGCACCAAGTGTCATAATTTTGACACTCATTCCATTTCGATTTGATAATTCGTATTGGTGTACTTCGTGTCCCTCATGTACCCCAAATAATTGTTGTTTGATCATGATGTATATCTTTCGGTTGTCATTAATTCATTTCAAATTCCATTATTAACAGAATTGCTAAAATTTATACACTAGCGATAGTGTTATATTTTGATTAGATAAACTGAAATCATTTTCCGTTTTCTTATGATTTATTTCTGATGTTGAAAGTATCTCATTATTGTCTCCAATTATTCTAGAAACTTGATTATTATCTTGGAATCTTTTTGAAAAAGTAGGGATCATTTCTAGCCCCAAAATAATATCTTCAACTATATAATAGTTGAAACCAAATACCACACCTACAGATGGTGTATAAGTATTACCTTTTGTTGTAGTATGTCTATCCCCGTAACTATCTACTAAGCTATATTGATACGTAAATCCTAAATCTAGTCCGTATCTTAAATCCAATTTTTTAGTGATACTTTTTCTAAATTCCTTGCCTACTCTAAAGCCATAAAAACTATATTTACCATCATCTAATAATGTGGAATCATTTTCAGTTTTTGAACTTGAAGAAGAACCAATCACAGAAGAAAATCTCCATAATGATTTATTGTTACCAATTCTAAAGGTCATACCAAAAGAGCTATCTCCTGTATATGTTAGACCAATTTCTTTTTGTTTTACTTTCTCTACATCTTGAGAAAACCCAACAATGGAAAGAGTAAAAAATGCTAGTAAGAATAATATTTTTTTCATTTTAGTTTTTAATTTTTAGTGAATACTCACCAAGAGTACTTTAAATGCACCCTTGGTGAAAATAGTTATTATGCAAATTCTTGTGGTTTCACTTCAAAAGGAGCTAATTTCTCCCAATCAAAGACTACACCTGTACCTGGTTCATCAGAAGCTACAGCTCTATAATTTTCTACTACTAAAGGTCTAGTTGTATACTCATCAATAGGGAAACTATGTACTTCTAACCAACCTGAATTTTCCTGTGATGATACAAGACTTACATGAAGTTCTTGCATACCATGAGAACAAACAGGTATATTATTTTCTTTTGCCAATTTCGCTGCTCTTAACCATCCTGTTACACCCCCGCAATTTGATGCATCTGGCTGAACAAATGATAATTTAGATTGCTCCATGGCATATTCAAATTCATGAATAGTATGTAGGTTTTCACCCATAGCCAACGGTACCCCAGTTTTCTCTGTGATTTCCGCATAACCTTTATAATCATCTGGAATGATTGGTTCTTCAAACCAAGTAATATTATAAGGTTTAAATCTTTCAGCACATTCTATTGCTTTCTCAATAGACATTGAATAATTGGCATCGACCATAAATGTGATATCGTCTCCAATATATTCTCTTACTGCTTTGATTCTTTCGATGTCTTCATCAAGGTTCTCACGACCAATTTTGATTTTCACAGCATTGAAACCTCTATCCATATACGATTGCATATTATTTAGAAGCTTTTCAATTGGGAACATCAAATCGATACCTCCACAATACGCCTTACATGTGTTACCATGTCCACCTGCCATTTTCCAAAGTGGTTGTTCTGCCATCTTACATTTGATATCCCAAAGAGCAATATCCACAGCTGACATCGCAAATGAAGAGATACCTCCACGACCTACGTAGTGGATATGCCACTCCATAAAATCATATACTTTTTCGATATCTGCTCCGTCTTGACCAAGAATTGCAGGTGCAATATCATAATCCAACATGGCTTTTATCGACTTGCCGCCCTTACCACCAGTGTAAGTATAACCTGTGCCTTCAACGCCATTTTCCAAAGTAATTGTAGTCGTCACTAACTCAAAATGGTAATGATCACCATGCTTAGCATCTGACAATACCTCTGGTAGTGGCACCTCGAATAACCTTGTTTTTATATCTTTAATTGCTGTACTCATCCTTTTTAAGTAATAAGTAATAGGTAATAGGTAATAAGTAATATTGATTTTGAGCTATATTAGTTATTACCTATTACTTATTAGTTGATTAGTATTTCACGTAGAATGTTTTCTTCTCCATGTATTGCTCGAAGCCGTATTTACCGTCTTCTCCACCTGTACCACTTAGTTTGTAACCGTTGTGGAAACCTTGGTGTTGCTCACCATGACCTCTGTTTACGTAGATCTCTCCAAATTCAAGATCGTCGTTTAGGCTCATGATTGTGTTGATATCTCTTGTGAATACCATAGCGGCTAAACCAAACTCACAATCGTTTGCGTTTTCTACTACTTCATCGTATTCTTTGAATTTCAATACTGGAAGAATTGGTCCGAATGACTCTTCATGAACGATCGTCATGTCTTGAGTTACATCAGTAATGATGGTTGGCTCGAACCAGAATCCTTTTTGGAACTCAGCGCCCTCAGGTTTTTTACCACCTGTAGCAATTGTAGCACCTTCTTCAATAGATTTTGCTACTAAATGTTCCATATTTCTTACTTCAGAAGCATTCACTTTAGGTCCCATAGTGACCGATCTGTCTAATGGGTTACCTACTTTTATTGCTTTTACTTTTTCCATGAAACGCTCCATGAATACATCGTAAATAGCTTCGTGAACATACATTCTTTCGTTACAAGTACATACCTGACCACAGTTATCAAAACGTGAGTTGAAACAAGCATCTACTGCTAAATCTATATCAGCATCTGGGAAAACAATGGCTGGTGCTTTACCACCCAATTCCAATTGAACGTGAGCCAAATGTTCTGAAGCTGTTTTAAAGATTTGCTGACCCGCAGGAGTTGAACCTGTCATCGTTACCATTTTAGTAATCGGGTTAGCCACTAATGCGTTACCTAATACTCTACCTTTACCCGTTACAATATTGATAAGACCAGCAGGGATACCTACTTTCTCTGCAATAAAACCAAGTTCTAGAGTAGCCAATGGTGTTTCTTGAGTTGGTTTTACTACAATAGCATTACCTGCTACTAAAGCTGGACCAATCTTTCTACCTGCTAAAGCCAATGGGAAGTTCCATGCTGTAATTGCTACAATAACTCCTCTTGGGATTTTTTGAATCCAAATTTGTTCTTTTGGATTGCTTGAAGGCATAATATCACCTTCTATACTTCTTGCACCATCGCAAGCATATTCGATAAAAGTAGCGGTTACTTCTACTTCCATTTCAGCAACTGAAATCAGTTTACCTTGCTCACGTGATAATAAATTTGATAAATATGGTTTGTTTGCTCTAATTTCTGCTGCAAACTTACGCATTAAGTTCGCACGTTCGATAGATGGTAATTTCTTCCATTCTTTTTGTGCTCTTTCTGCTGCTTGTAATGCTAATTCTGCTTCGTGTTCTGCACCCATTTGCACAACACCAACCACGTCCTCGTTTATTGGACTTAATACGTTTTCAGTTTCTCCCGATGTAGCTTTAATCCACTTACCATCGATAAACAGATCATAGTTTTTTACTTCTGCTGCTGCTAATGTTTCTGACATAGTTATTTCGTTTTAAGGTTAGAACATGTTTAAAACATCAAAATGGCTTAAACATGCTCTAGAATATGGTTCATATTTAACTGAAAAAAGGAGGACTGTAATTTGATGAAATTGATATCGGACAGCCCCCTTTTCCATCATTCAAATTATATATATTCAGATTATCTACCCATCCATCCGCCGTCTACAAGCATGATGCTACCGTGCATATAAGCTGCAGCTGGAGAAGCTAAGAACACCACTGGACCTGCGAAATCTTCTGGGTTACCCCATCTTCCTGCAGGAATTCTTGCTAGAATAGATTGTGATCTTTCAGGGTCATTTCTTAACGCCTCAGTGTTATCAGTAGAGATATAACCTGGTGCAATAGCATTTACGTTTACACCTTTACCTGCCCACTCGTTAGCAAATGCCATTACTAATTGGCCAACTGCACCTTTAGATGCTGCATAACCTGGAACTGTAATACCACCTTGGAAAGTAAGTAATGAAGCGGTGAAAATCACTTTACCTGATCCTCTTGCTACCATTTCTTTACCAATCTCACGAGTTAAAATAAATTGAGCGTTTTGGTTCACCTCAATTACTTTATCCCACATTTCGTCTGGGTGTTCCGCTGCTGGAGTACGAAGAATTGTACCTGCATTGTTCACCAAAATATCAATTTGAGGGTGGTTAGCTTTAACTGTCATAATGAAGTTATATAACGACTTACGATCAGAAAAATCACATTGGTAAGCAGAGAAGTTTTTACCTCTTGCTTTCACTTCTTTCTCCACCTCACTTCCTTCTAACTCTAATGAAGCAGAAACACCAATCACATCAGCTCCCGCTTCTGCTAGACCGATAGCCATGGCTTTACCAATACCTCTTTTACATCCTGTAACTAAAGCTACTTTACCTTCTAATTGGAAATTATTTAGGATACTCATTTTGTTCTGTTGTTTGTTGGATTGAAAAGGATTGATGATTTAGGAGGGTTCGCGATTTCTATATCCCTTACCATCAATCCTATCAACCTATAATCTTTAATGTTTATATCAGTTATTTGATAGTATATCCGATTATCGCCTATCGACTATCAAACAGTTTTTTAGTTGTCGTTACATTTGATTAGATATTTCATCCCTTCTGGATTTTGATCGATCTCATCAAATACAGCTTGGATGTTGTCTAAATCATCCACTTTAGTGATTAATTGCTCGAAAGGAACAAATCCTGAGTCAGCAATTCTAATTGCTTCTTCGTAATCATCCTCTTCGTATAAACGAGCGCCAAGAAGTTCGATTTCTGACCAGAAGAATTTGAATAAATCCACTTTCTTTTGCTCTCCACCGTGAATGGCTACCATCACGATTCTACCTCTAACGTTAACTACCTCTGTCATTGTTTGTACACCCGGCGCAGAACCTGACACCTCAAATGCACAGTCAATCATTTTTTCGTTCGTTAACTCAGAGATTCTCTCGTTTAAGTTTTCTTTGGCAGGATTAATTGTGGCAAAACCTAGCTCGTTCAACATTTTCAAACGCGTTTCATTTACTTCAGAAATGAAAACATTTGCCCCTTTTTCTTTCAATACATAACCGATTAATGTTCCGATTGGACCACCACCGATAACTAAACAATTTTCGCCTTTTTGAACACGACCAATTTTTACATCGTGACAAGCTACTGCTAATGGCTCGATAAACGCACCGTGCATTAAGCTTAATTGCTCTGGTAATTTATGCAATGTATACGCAGGAACTGTCCATGAATTTTGGAACGCTCCGCTAGAGTCGATACCTATAAACTTTAGGTTCTTACCAACATGCTTATGTCCTTTATCAAATGGGTGTTCCTCACCAAAATGTAAAGGACGAACAGCTACCTTATCGCCTACTTTTACATTGGTTACACCTTCACCAACTTCTGCAACAACAGCAGAAGCCTCATGTCCTACAGTTTGTGGAGGGCTAACTCTTTGGTCCATCACACCATGGAAAATGTGTACATCTGTACCACACACTCCACAGTAAGCTACATCCAAACGTACTTCACCTTTTCCAGGAGCGATAGTTTTACCTTCTCCTACACTGATTTTTCCTTTTGATTCATAGAATGCTGCTTTCATCTCTTTTGTATTTATATTGTTTAGTTCAATTCTGCTACTATGTCGTCTTTTTTGTCTCTGTCTTCACCGATAGATAATAATACTCTATCTGATGATAACCCATCTACTGTTGCTTTTACCTCTACTTTACCCGATTGTTCGGTAGATTGTAAAACAAGTAATGCACGACCATTATCCGTTTCTATTTTTCTTAGCGTATGGTTTTGAACATTGGTATTTGAACCATTATCCACCCCTAAGTCTCTTAAATATTCTGGGATTTCGAAGTTGATTACTCTTTCAACATTTCTGACAGGATTACCTTGTGCGTCGACCAACTGGGCAACAACATGAGCAACGTCGTATTGATTGTTTGAAAGTTCGTTTCTGTCGATTTCTAATTTTACTGCAACAGGTTTACCTGCAGTAATCAGTTTTGTTTCTGTTGTGATGCCATCTTTCTTGCCGATAGCAGATAATTCACCTTTTTCGAATGGTACCGCCCACTTATAAATGTGGTCTTGGTATTCTGCTAAAGTTCTTTTACCCAAGCTTTTTTCGTTTAAGAAAAGTTCAATTTCATCACAGTTTGAATATAGCTCAACACTAATCATTTCACCTTCATTATAATTCCAGTGATTGTTTACATCGTGCCATTCCCAAAGAGCAGTTTCCCACGCTTTAGAATCTTTTGCTACTAATTTTCCTGTCTTTTTATCAATTTTATTAATTGATTTAGACAAAGTCTGTGTAGCTATATATGTATGAGGTTTATCCGTCCATAATGTTTTAATCATTTGATAAGACGGTTTAGGGAAACCTGCAAAATCAACCATTCCTGCATCATTACCTTTATTCGGCCAAGGTGCTCTGATTTCTCCAAGATAGTTAATACCAGTCCAGAAGAAAGTACCTGCGATAAACGGTCGATCCATCACGGCTTTCCACTCATGATATTGAGCAAGGTTTTCCGTACCCATAATTACTTTATCAGGGTAGTTTTCGTGACCATAGTCGTAAAGTACTCTTCTGTAGCTGTATCCCACAATGTCTAACGATTTACCATAGTCAGTTTCATGTGAGGCGGAGGGTAAAATACAGTTTGCTGTAACAGGGCGGGTAATATCCATTTCTTTCGTCCACTTAGCCAATTTCGCAGCTGTGGTGCCGATATCATACTTTTGAGTTGGAATACGTTGTAACTCGCTTTGGATTTTCTCTCTAGAATAAGGAGATTTCGACCAGAAGTAATTACCATTCCAATTCATATTATTAAAAAAGCCTGTAGCTTGTGAAATTCTAGGGTAAGTCCACTCAATTTCATTACCAATACTCCATTGGAAAATCGAAGGGTGATTTCTATGTGATAACATTACCGCTTTAAGGTCTTTTTCTGCATACTCTTGGAAGTAATTTGCATAACCTTCTGTTTCCTCATTTTGAGATTGTTCTTTCTGATTCCATCTTTTATCCTTAGGATAATCCCACTCATCAAAGAACTCATCTTGTACTAAGAAACCCATTTCATCACATAGATCTAAGAATTCAGTAGAACCTGGGTTGTGTGCAATTCTAATGGCATTACAACCACCATCTTTTAATACTTGTAGCCTTCTTCTCCAAACATCTTTAGGAACAGCTGTACCCACAAGACCACCGTCATGGTGCAAGCAGACTCCTTTAATTTTCATGTTTTGTCCGTTCAAGAAAAATCCAGAGTCTGCATTAAATTCAATGCTTCTTACACCAAAGTTGTTTGTTAGTTCATCGATCTGTCCATTATCAACTATAAGTTTAGTTTTAGCTACATAGAGATTAGGGTTGTCCACACCCCAAAGCTCAGGTCTTTCGATAATCGCTTCTTGAGAAACTGAAGTTGTTTCACCTGCTTTTACCAATTTCTTTTCAGAAACTTCCGCTACTAATTTTCCATTTTTAGAGTAAAGTTCTGTTTTAATTGTTACGTTTTTATCTATTGTATAACCATTATTAATATCCGTTACAATACTAACTGTTGCCTTTTCTTCAGATACTTCTGGAGTAGTAATAAATGATCCCCAAATTGGAATATGAAGTTTATCGGTAACAACTAGTTCTACATTTCTATAGATACCTGCCCCAGTGTACCATCTACTATCAGCATAATTGCTATGGTCTACTTTAACTGCAAGTGTATTTTCTTTGTTCTTTTTCAAATAAGGAGTTAAGTCGTAGAAAAACGGTGAGTAACCATAAGGATGGAACCCTAATTTATTTCCGTTTAAGTAGACCTCAGATTTATTATATACACCATCGAATAAAATAAATGCATTTTGATTTTCTGTAAGGTCTAATTTAAATGTCTTTTTGTACCAGCCGATACCTCCACCATAAATATATCCTGTGGCAGGAGCAAATTCAGCATTAGCGGAGTCGTAATCATTTCCAATCACCCAATCGTGAGGTAATCGAACATCTTTCCACTGGTCATTAGTCACATCTGTTAATTTCGATTCTTTTTGATTGATATCTAGGAGAGCGAACTGCCAATCAAAATTGAAATCGGATGTACGTTCCACTTCAGAGGGTGTCGACTGACATCCCCAAAGGAGTACAACTGATAATAATATAAAGCAAAAATTTCTCATTTCTTCTTTCACTTGTCTTTCTTGATTTTTAAAAAGTTCTCCCTTCTTTAAATGGATAGTTGTTGAGGTATATATCACACACTACCGTGCCTTTTGAAGTTTGTACCTGATTAGTTTAAATCAGAGAGTAATATTTAAGGGACTACCGTAACCCCGAAGGATTACGATAGTCTTTTATATAGATTCAGCTTATGGTCTCAAATTAACCTCTCTAACTGAGATATAGTCCATGTAAAGAACTAAGTTATCTGGGTTAGCAGGGTTGTTTGGTCTGAACCAGAAATGGTGTTCACCATCTGCAGATGCAGTAAAGTAATCCATTCTTGCGTAGATCCATTCACCAACTGGTGTTTCAGTTGTGATATTAAATCTTTCAGCACCCCAATCTGTACCAGGGTTAACAAAACACATAATAGATGGAACTTCACCAGCTGTATCATCAATATTAGATGAACCGCTTTCGATTTTAATCCAAACACCAAACTCATAAGATTTACCCGCTTCAACTGGGAAGTTATAAGGGTTATCAAAGTCAGCACCGTGACCAAAAATGGCACCTTGATTTGAGTTCACTTCTAGTCTACCTGATTTAGAACCGTGGTATGCTTCAGTATCTACTACATTTAAAGTATAACCATCCCAAGGAGCACCCCACCATAGGTAGAACCAGTTAGCATCTGTTGATTGTTCAAAGCTTTCGTGGAAAGGAACATTTTCTAAGATGTTTTCATTTTGTCTATGTACTAATAATTCATCAGTAAATTCATCAGCTACAACAAAGTCAGTTGACTGTAAAATACCACCTTGGTAAGATACTGTCACTACATCATCATCATAAACTGATTCACCATCTAGTGCAATCAATACAATATTACCTGCTGTAGGATCTACAGCTGCTGTTAACACTGCCGGATTGATATCAATACTTTTTCCTTCATTTGTTAAATGAACAGAGAAAGTAGCTGGATTCACAGAAGATGGTTCAATTTCTCTAGAGTAATCAAGAGCAATAAATCCTTCTTTTACATAGATATCTGTCAATAATAATGGATCCGAAGAAGGAATAACATTAATAGCATTAACAAAATTAAGAGTATCAATACCTTGAGGTCTAGGTCTGTCACCCAAAACTGCTGTAGAGAAAGTTCCTAACTTCTTGTATTGAACGATTGTCTCCGTTGCTGTACCGTCATTGATTTCAGATTCAATGTAAGTCACTTGCTCAGGATCTCCACCACCAAAATTGTAAACAATTCTAGCTGGCTCACCAATGTGAGATAAAGTATACTTTATCATTCTACCTGCTTGGATATCTGTAGATGTAGATAAATCAATTTCTTCACCTACTGTACCGTCAGGGAAATAATAATGTGCTCTTAATTCCAATTGTAAAGAATCAACAACGTTAATCATAAGCGTTGTATCCATTACAGATTCTCTTTGCGTGTTACCATCATATGCTGCACCAGCAAAATTCTGGTTTAACTGAACTTCTTTCATACCAGATTCATTGAACTGAATATGAATTAAATCAGCTGAAGAAGAAGTCTCTGTAGTCCCTTCTATAACTGCACCTTCTGGAAGTGTCCAAGTTCTATTCACAATACCTTTTGAAGCATCTGTGAATGTCATAGACCCTCCTACTTGTACTCTGTTACCAAATTGGTACTCAGAAGTATAAATTACTTGATGGTTTGGCTCAACACCTGGTGCTTCCCAGTCTTTCTTACATCCGTAGATCGCAAGAAGAGTTAATAAACCAATTATATAATTAAATCTTTTCATTTCTTCTTTGTTAGGATAGACTATAATAAATCAGGGTTTGTTTGTACTTCGTTAGCAGGAAGTGGATAATACTTATGAACACTTTCATTGTATTTCGCTGCTTGCTCAACAAAGTTTTGAATAATGTAAGAAGAGATATATAATGGTGGTTGACCTAAAATAGTCGCTTCATTATCAAGTCTCCATTGTTCATCTACAGCTCTTCTGTCTAAAGCTTCTTTGATTATACCCCATCTTCTTAAATCTTTCCATCTATGACCTTCAAAAGATAATTCTACTGGTCTTTCTACATATCTAATATGCTCTCTGATAGACTCTTGAGAAGGTGTAACTAGTGGTTGTGGAGCTCCAGTAACTTGCTCACTAATGTTAAGTTTTGGAAACTGTCCAGCATTTTGACTCATGTAGTGGCTAAGAGAATACACACCTGCTCTATCACGAACCATATCGATATAAGTGATAGCATCAGTAAAGTTACCTTGCTCATTCAATGCTTCAGCGTACATTAATAAAACGTCTGCATATCTGATCAATCTAAAGTTGATTGGAGATGTTTGTCCGTTATTCTCAATTACACTAATACCTGTATCCCATCTTGTAAATTTCTTCACATAACCAGAGTGACCACCACCCATTGGGTAAGTATCACCATTATCTTCAGTCCATTTTCTAGTGAAGTATGTTCCATAAAATTGTGGTACTAAGATAGAGCTTGTCAATCTTTGAGAATGTGTTTCACCTAAAGCATTGATTGGGTGAGTAGGATCTACTTCATCTTTTAACATCAACTCATGTAAGTATTGAGATGGAGTCACAACGTTGAAACCACCTGCTGTTAAGATGTGTGTAAATACGTGCTCGATACTAGACGCTTCAGATGGAGTTACGTTACCGCCTGCAATATTATCTACCCAATCTCTGTTGTTAGATGGAGGTAAAACTGAAGTCGAATAGTTTACTTCGAAAATTGATTCTGCACTATGCTCACCTGACTCGTTAAAGTTATTTCCATATACTGGTGAAAGTGAGTACATGTTGCTATCAATCACTTTTTTAAATTCAGCAGCAGCTTCCGCCCATTTACCATCATATAAGTATACTTTACCTAATAATGATACCGCTGTACCCCAAGTTACACGACCAGCATCCATATCAGGCCATGATGTTGGTAAATTTTGAGCAGCAAATTCAAGATCAGGAATAACTACTTCTGAAATTACTTCAGCTCTTGTGTTTAATTTTTTATTTAAACTATCAGAGTTTGCGTGATATACAGTATTAATTACTGCTCCATCATAGTTATTGGCTAACTCGAAGTAATAGAAAGCTCTTAATGTTCTCGCTTGAGCTGATACTTCTAACTTTTCTTCAGGAGTCATTTCAACGTCCTCTCCCTCAATAAAAGTAACAATTTGATTTGCTCTGTTGATACCAATATACAACTCGGCCCATCTATTTTGAACTAGAGGATCACTGTTTGTGTAGTTGAATAACTTATAAGTACTGTAAGTTCCGTACCAAGTATCACTTTTTGATAAATCAGAAAGTGCCATTTCGTTTGTAGTTCTAAATCCAGAGATTGAATTGAACTGCAAAGCAGCATAAACTGTGTTTAGCGCATAATCAAAATGTGTTGAATTCTTCCAGAAAGTTTCTGGAGTCAATGCATTTGGATTCGATTGCGTTAGAAATTTGTCTTCATTACATCCAATGAGTAAGAGAGAAGTTAATAACGTAATCAGACTATATTTTACTAATTTCATTTGATCTTAATTTAATTTTCTAACTAAAAGTTAAACTTCACACCACCCAAGAATCTTCTTGTAATAGGGTAACTACCTGTATCTACACCTCTCATGTATAGACCGTCTCCACCAACTTCTGGGTCATAACCTTTATAACCAGTAATTGTAAATGGATTTTGAGCAGTTACATAGAATCTTAATTGATTAACTTTATTGTTAAATAACTTCTTTGGTAAAGTGTAACCCAAAGTAATGTTTCTGAAACGTAAGTAAGTTCCATCTTCTAAGAAGAAATCTGAACTAGAACGAGTGTTCGGGTGCTCCGAGTTAGATCTTACTGCTGCGATATTAGAATCAGGATTAGCAGGAGACCAAGCATACTGCATATCTTTATGTCTACCCATACCATATGCATATAGATTAGATCCGTTATAGATCATAGCACCATGTGAGTAATACATCTGAACAAATAAATCAAAGTTTTTGTATGATGCATTAATACCCATACCCATGTTAAACTTCGCTTGACCTGAACCTGCATACACTCTATCGTTATCATCAATTACACCATCACCGTTTACATCACGGTACATCATGTCACCCAATTCAGCTTGAACACCTGGTAAGCTTTCGTTATAAGCTTTAAGTTGCTCTTCGTTTTTGATTACACCTTGGCTCTCTAGTAAGAAGAAAGAACCTGCTGGATATCCTTCTTTCAAGAAAGTAGTATGATCTTGGAAACCTGCTCTAGTTTGTACTGGTATACCTCCTCTAAATGCAAAACCTTCAACACCGTTTAAGTCTGTTACTTCGTTCACATTTCTTGAGAATGTATAAGTTACTCCCCATTGGAATCCGTTTTCGTGAAGATGCTTATAACCAATTGCTACTTCATGACCTTTGTTTGTCATGTTACCTGCATTTACTAGAATTGAAGTATATGGAGTAGCATTACCACCTGCTGGCTCTGTTACAGATGTACCAAATGATGGTGGAATTGTTTGATCCAATAACATGTCTTCTTTGTTATTGTTATAGTAGTCATAAGACACTGTTAAACGATCGTTGAAGAAACCTAAATCAACACCAATGTTTCTTGAAATTGTAGTTTCCCATTTCAAATCTGGATTTACATATCTTCTGAATACTGCACCTGTAGCTAATCTTTCGTTTTGTCCCATACCGAATGTATAGTCTACACCACTTTCGATTCTAGGCATGAAAGAGTAAGGAGAGATGCTTTGGTTACCCACTTCACCGAAACTAGCACGAACCTTTAATCCTGTCATAAAGTTGTTCAATACTGAGTTTTTGAAGAATTGTTCTTCACTCACATTCCAACCTGCTGAAGCACCATAGAATGTACCGTATCTGTTATCTTTAGAGAAGTTTGAAGAGCCATCGTTTCTTACCGATAACGACACTAGATAACGGTTATCGTAGTTATATTGAGCTCTTAATAATTTACCAACAAGTGTGTTAGTAGACAAATATTGTTGAGGTAAGAAAGCTACCGAACCAGAGCTTAATACTTTAGTTTGGTTGTCTAGTAAACCTTCCGTCATCACTGTTCTTGTCTCATTGTTATATTCCTCGAAAGAATATACTGCAGTTACACCTAAATTGTGCTTACCAAAAGATTTGTTATAGCTTAAGATGTTCTCAAAAGTTGTTGAATTAGAAAGATATTGATTAATAGTCATTCTTGATTCCATTTGAGATGCACCTGCTGCTAAAGAACCGTCTTCTCTATAAATTAGCAATTGAGGTTGGAAGAATACATTTTCTGAAGAATAAGTATTTCTACCAAAGCTTGCTTTATATTTTAAACCTTTAACGATTTCATATTCTAAAGCTAATGCTAAGTTAGTTGACATTACATCTGTGTTATTCTCATTTGATAATTGAGTTGCCAAGTAACCGAAGTTCTCCACTTGTTCTGTCTCTACAATTAGACCGTTACCACCTACTGGAGTGTTTTGGCTAAGTGAAGGCACCCAAGGTTTTTGAGCAATAGCTAATTCATATAATCCCCAAGGCTCTTGTTGTCTTTTCTCATCAGTAATACCTACTGAAGCAAACGCCTTAAATTTACCTTGTGTATACTCACCATTCATACGAGTAGTAAAACGCTCAAAACCTGAGTTAATTAATACACCGTCTTGGTTGAAGTAGTTAGTTGAAACATTGAATTTCAAGTTTTTAGAACCACCTGATACACCTAAGTTGTAAGATTGCATTACTGCATTGTTGTTTTGAACATCTCCTACATAATCAGAATCATTGTAACCAGCGTTAGGGTTAAAAAGATATAAGTTCTGCATACCACCTTCTGAAGCAATTCTATTATGATCTACATACAATTGCTCTTGGTGATTGTTTAGTGGAGTATTAGAAGTAATGTTCTGGATACCTGCGTAAGCTGAGAAATCTACAGACAATTTACCTTCTTCACCTCTTTTGGTAGTGATCAAAATTACACCACCTGCTGCTCTTGTACCATAAACTGATGCTGCTGCACCATCTTTTAGTACATCAATACTTTTAATTTGCTCTGGAGCAATGTTTGGATTGCCTTGGAATGGAATTCCATCAACAATGTAAAGTGGACCACCAGCAGACTTTGCAGAAACAATACCACGAATTTGGATATTTGCCTCAGCACCAGGACGACCTGAACTTGCTTGTACATCTACACCAGCAATTTGACCTTGTAAAGATTCGCCAAGATCTGAAGTAGGTACTTTCAAGATATCCTCAGACTTTACAGATCCAACAGCACCTGTAATTTCTTTCTTCTTTTGTGTACCGTAACCAATTACAACTACTTCATCTAAAGCTTCAACGTCTACGCTTAATTTAATATCAAGTTTCGTTTGCGTTGTAATTGGGACAATTTGCTCTGTGTAACCAATGTAAGAAACTACAATAGATTCTCCACTAGCAACGGCAAGTGTAAATTCCCCGTCAAAGTTAGTTGTTGTACCTTGAGTCGTGTTTTGAATAATAACGTTTACCCCAGGTAATGGCTCATTCGAATCGGCGTCTGTCACTCGCCCTTTTAATAAAACATCCTGCGCATACAAATCAACCGGAACGATTGAGAGCATTGCTAGAGTCAGAATAATTTTAAAAAAATCATAAGCTTTACTCATACTCATAATAAGTTTAGATTAAAAAAGAGTAGTCTGCTAACCATTTCATTTCAAAGTATAATTCTTTAAATCAGCGGACAACTTTAATTTGAACAATAAGTGTTCGCGAAACCCTTAACAAATGTGTGAAAATTAAATTTAAATCACATATATTTGACTAGATTATTACTGAACAGACCGATCAAGTGTAGAAAAGACAACTAATATATACTGAACAATGAAATCCTATCTGTCTGTTTTACTGAGACTTAACTTTTACAAAAATTGAATTTTAATGAATTATGACTAGACATATCTTTCTCTTTATTTCTTGTTTATTTTTTTTAGAAAATCCACTTTTTTCAAAAAATACCCCCCTAGAAAATGAAAATTTAACTGAAAAAAGTGAAATAATTTCAAATAAAATAAAAAATAAAAGCATAAAAAGTACTCAGCAACTCTTTGAAGAAGCTGAAAAAATTAAGTTTGTTTTTCCAGATAGTGCTACTTCACTTTATCAGTATTCCATTTCCGAAGCCATTAAAAGTAAAGACAGTCTTCAATGGATTAAATCGTTAACGGGGTTGGCCTATTTATATGCACATAATGGAGAATTTGGAAATGCATATGATGGCTATTGGGAAGCTTTAGGTATAGCAGATGAATTTAATGATGATCTATCTCGAGTAAACATCTATAATGGACTGGGTTGGTTATATAGTTTTTATGAAAGAACCGAATTATCGTACGATTACTTTAATAAAGCAATTACTATTCTAAAGGTTAATAAAGAATTACCTCGATTTATTCTAATTGATAATTACTTTGCCATTGCTACCACTGCAAGAAAAGAAGGTGAATACGATATGGCAAGAAACTATTTAGATAGTTGTAAACATGTTAAACAAACCACTCCAGAGTTAGTAGATGATAATAATAACTTTATTAATGCAGAATATGGTTACATTCTTTATGGAGAAGAAGAATATGAGGAAGCTTTAAAGGTATTATTACCTCTAGATACTTTCTTCACTACCAAACAACATAGTTATCTTGTGATTTATCACTATTTCTTGGGTAATGTATACAAGCAACTTAATGATTATAAAAAGAGCGAAAAATATTATGAAAGTGCCATTTTTGCCGGAATCAAACATAAATCTCACTCTGATAGGATACCTCTAATTTATGAAGCTTATGCATTTGTTCTTCAAAAGAACAATAAACTAAAGGAGGCGTACAAAATGCTGAAAATCTCTAAAGATTTAAACGAAAAGCAATATGGTAGCCGACAAATAAGCAACAAAAAATTCCTTGAGATTAAGGATCAATTCAGAAAGAAGCAGCAACAGCAGAAAGAATTACTTCAAAAACAAGAGTTAGCTCGTTTACAACAAGAAAGTAAGATCAACTACCTGAGAAACATTATTTTCTATGTGACTATTGGTGGATTGGTATTAGTCGTGTTCTTTGTCTATCGAAATTTAAGGAATAAGTTTAAAGCTAAACAAATGATCTTTATTGAGACACAAAGATTAGAAGAGGAAAAGATTCAAGAGGTTTTAGAGATCAAAAATAAAGAACTTACTTCTTCGGTTCTTCAGATTATACAGCATGAGGAAACTTTAGCTGAAATTAAAAAGGAACTGATGGAACAAAAGAAAAAGCCTGACGCCAATCAATTGGGTAAATTGGCGAAGAAAATCAACTTAAACACCAATAACAACTGGAAGGAGTTCGAAGCTCGTTTTGTAGAAGTAAATAAGAACTTTTATCAAGAATTGAATCAACGCTTCCCTAACCTTACTCAAGGTGACCAAAAAATATGTGCATTAATCAAATTAAACTTTGATAGTAAAGGGATGTCGAAATTACTTGGAATATCCACAGAATCAGTACATACTACTCGATATAGATTAAGAAAGAAGCTTGGTTTATCTAGACAAGATAACCTTGAAGAGTTTATTTCTCTTATTGGATAGTGCTTTTTAAATAGACAAAAGGTCTTGATAAGTTAATTTATCAAGACCTTTTTTATATACTTTCCATGGATATTCAAAAGGTAAATCCCTTTAGGCAAATTTGATATATCAATATTAGAATGATGCTTATATAAAGTCATCTCCTTCAAAATATGACCACTTATATCCATAAAACTAACAGGACAAGGTAACTTTACCTTATTGTTTAACTTAATTTCTAGACGGTCACTTACTGGATTGGGATAAATCTTGATGCCGTTTAGCTCACTATTATCAATTCCCGTAGGTGGCTGATAATCAAAAGGAGTTGTACTATTCAACACCTTCAGTATCACACTACTAATATATCCCCCATCATCATCAAATGCTATTTCAACTTTGTTATTTGTTTGAAGTAATTCTTTAGGAATCACCGCTTCGATCATGGTAAATATTTGTCCTCTTAATCGTTGAGTTTGACCGACAACTTCAGAGACATTCTCTATTAATTCGTCGTTTACCCACACTTTAGGTTGGGAATTACGCTCTAAACCTCTTCCTAAACTTATTCTTAGGATCCCTTGATATTCATTGGATAGATCAACTTGGTCAAAAGAGTACTGAACTTTCTGATTTTGATGAATTTCTTGAATCAAATTCGATGAATAATATTGATGTTCTTTGGTTTCTTCAGAAGGTTGAATTTCTCTATCAAAAGATAACTTGATGATGGCAGTGGCTTCTTCTTTTAATGCTATTGGTATCGCTTCTCGAATAAGGTGAGATTTTGTCTCTAGTTGTGGGGTTGTCCCATCAAAAAACAATTGCTTTTCTTCTATATTCTTTAAAGTATCATCACCTAGCATTTTAGGAGTGATGTATACCCATTGTTCTTCCTTTGTTAAATTACTTATGATCACAAAAGCTTCATTTTGATATAAATATGCATCTTTTATCAAATTCGAATAATCGCCACGTACATCAAGACGTTTACCTTTTACTTCAGCCCAAAGTTCATAAAATTTAATCATCTCTGTAAATACCCACTCCTCACTATCACCGGATAATTCCTTTTCTTGTCGCATTAATCTCCATGGATATGGAACATGCGTTCTCCCCCATTCAGCTTTTAATAATACAAAAGGTATGCTCTTTAAAATCTGATGAGGTCGTTGCATAAACTGCATCAACAGAGGACTAAACGATTTCATAAAATGCCAATCTCGTTCTTTGGTCCATTCTTTCCATTCTGTCGCATGATCCCTGCCCCCATATTCCGATATTAACATAGGAATTACATGACCGTATTTAAAATGACTATAGGAGTTCATCAAATCGAATGTAGCTTCTAACCTACCTCCAGAAAACGTGACTGGACCTTCGAAAGAAGCCCCATTATTCTGATGATGTCTATTAAAATCATAGATATGAATAGAAATAAAATCCATTTCATCACCACAGTGGTCATAAAATAGCTTCATCCTTTCATTCCAACGATTAAAATTATCAAGATCATAAAATGGAAATGCAGCTGTATAACCCCCAATTTTCACCTCTGAATTAAAGTTCTTTATCTCTTTAGCCACCTCATTATGAAAATCGAATACATCAATTACCTCAACAGTGTCATGATCTGCACCATCAATAAGTTCGTATAGCGGTTCGTTAAGCACTTCTAAATACTTTGGACGTTTCTGTCCCATTGTTGGCTCCTCATTTTCCTCTCTATAAAACTCGTTTAAATATCTCCCCATGTACTCTCCTACTGCCTGTGGACCAGCAATATACCAACCTTCATTAGGATTTTTGAAGGGTTGTGTTTTCTGGCCTGGCCAAAATGGATGTATCTGACCACCAATCATTTCGTCTACATAGTTATCGTACTGATGTAAATCGGTGGCTTGTTGACCGAAGTTTAAAACACTCTGATAATACCCTTGCTTTATCAAATACTCAGGGTCTACAAAACCTTTTCGAGTAGGGTCTTCCGTTGCCTGATTCATATACCAACCCAAGGCACCATTATTTCGTCCCAATGAAACATCCAATTCATGGAAAAGATAATTCATTTCTTCCGGATGATTACGAATATCATTATTAAATAAAGATTCGTGGATTGTGATATACTTACTTCTATCAAACGTATTAAATGTGTCTACTTTATAAAGTGTATTGAAATAGACGTCTATATTTTCTTGTGCATTTGCTGTCAGAGAAAATAACCCAAAAAGTAAAAAACAGACAATTATTTTATTATACATAACCTGATTATTTATCTATTGTTTACTTTGTTATTCTTGTATTTATCGATCCTTTCCATTGCCGCCCCTTCGTACTTTCTTTGTAATTGCCAACGAGGTCGAGCCAATGTTAATTCCCATTCGAAAAGCATTTTATAGTACTCCTTAATTTTTTCAGGATATTGATCCGCTAAGTTATTTACTTCTGATAGGTCAGATGATAAATCATACAATTCTGCAGGACGATCGGGAAAACGTAAAAACTTCCAGTTACCATCTCTAATCGCTCCTCTATTTTCCTTTTTCCAATAGAGTGTTTGATGTGGAACCTCAGATTTATCTCCTTTGAAATAAGGTAAAAGATTCACACCATCTATCCCTTCTAAATTTTCAACTTCCCCACCTCCTAAAGCGTAACATGTAGGCAAAAGATCTAAAGTACTCACTGAGGGAAGATACTCGCCAGGAAATTTCTTATTGTTAGGCATATGAAAAACAAAAGGTACTCTAATCCCTCCTTCATAATGATTTGCTTTTGTTCCGCTTAAAGGTGAATTATCAGAAGCATTAGCATCGGTAGGGCCTCCATTATCGTTGGTATAGATGATGATAGTATTTTTATCTAAACCACTCTTTTTTAAATGATCAAAAATACTTTGACAAGCCTTATCCATGGTGAATGTCATGGCTGCTAATTGCTTACGTTTACCTTCCAATTCAGGAAATTCATTCAAATCTTCCTCTTTTGCATGCATTGGCGTATGCACAGCATTAAATGATAAGAATAAGAAGAAAGGTTCTTTTTGATAAGCATCTATAAACTGAATAGTTTCCTCTGCAAACACATCTGTGAGGTAGCCTTCTGGTTCTTCAAAGTGTTTAAACCCTCTTTCCATTCGATCTTCTTTTCTATGATTTGGGTTACTATCATCAAAAGGCCAGTAACTTCTAGCACCTCCTCTAAAGCCATAGAAAAAATCGAAACCTCTTTTAGAAGGATGGAATTGATCTGTATTCCCCATATGCCACTTCCCGATAATGCCTGTTTTATATCCAATTTCCTGCATATAATTGCCTATCGTTTTCTGATCCAAAGGCAAACCCATATCGTCATCAGCTAGCTGATAATTTTGCATGTAACCCGGTACATTGTTCTCTTCGAAACCAAATCTTTGTTGGTATTTCCCTGTCAGTAAAGCCGCTCTAGAAGGACCACAAACAGCCCCTGCCACATAGGCTTGCGGACAAACAATACTCTGAGAAGCTAATTTATCCAAAGCCGGTGTTTTCATCACCTTGCTGCCTTGAAATCCGAAATCAGCATACCCTGCATCGTCAGATAATATTAATATGATATTGGGTTTAGTTGAATTTGTTTGTGCATTTAAGTTTCCAATTAAGCATAATAAGGAAAGTAATAATAATATGTATTTCATTTTATTTCGCTAAAAGTGTAATCAAAAAAGTGTTATATTTAATATATGTTTGCTTAATTTGAATGATGTAATATCAATCTAAAGATTAATAGTTAAATGATCAATTGAATGCACATTTACCACCTTTTTTTGTCATAATACATCACTTATTCTTTTACACTTCAGAAAAAAGACGAGACTTTCTCAATTTCTTTAGAGAACTTCTCGTCTTCCTACTTTTAAGCTTCAATCGCCTCCTCAAGGCTAGATTTATATTCAATTTTTAGTTTATTAAAATGAAGGTTGGGATACTTTTCTTCAATCATTTTTCTCCCTGCCTTTACCGTATTTTCAAACCATGGTAGATTCTGTGGTAGAATCTTTACATGGTGTCTCAAATCAAATTTTTTGTACATATAGGTTTTCCAATTCACAAAGTACCACTCCATAGAAGGCTGATGAAAAATACGTAGCGATTGCTTATCGAAGATAAATTTCTTCACTTTCAATTTAGGATAAGCCCTTGTGATAAATTGAAAAACCTTTTTGAAATCATCAATTGGGATATAATCAATTAATGCTTCGCAGATAAGGACTTTCTTCTTAGGAAGGTAAGTCACTTTGGTATAATCATCTTTATAAAGCACTTCTGTGTGCTTATCAGTAGTTGTTTCTGTAAGTAACATATGGTTGTGTGTTTGATGTTAAAGTTGGATTCCCATCACAAGGATATCATCTATTTGTTGTCGTCCGCCTTTCCATTTTTCCAATACTTTTTCCAGTACCTTAGATTGGTTATCTATAGGGAAAGCAGCTATTTTGCTCAATAATGCTTTGAAGTTTTTTCGTTTGAACTTCTGATTTTCCTTGCCTCCAAACTGATCTAAATATCCATCTGAACTCAAGTATATCATATCATTTTGTTGGTATTCTAATTCTGAAGAGGTGAGTTTAAATACCCTCGTTGTTTTTTGACCAATAGAATAGTTCTCCCCTCTTAATTCTACCACCTCCTGTTCTACATTTTTATAATGATAGATTTTCTGATGAGTAGAACAATAGTGCAGCTTATTCGTCTTCATATTGATAGAGCAAAGGGATATATCCAATCCATCTGCATTCTTTTTTGAAGAACTGTCTTTATTTAGATAATCAAATAATCGTTCATCAAGATTTATAAGTATTTGATGAGGCAACAAGCCAGTAAACTCTCTTACAATATCATTTAATATCGAATTGATAATTACAGTCATAAATGCACCCGGAACACCATGACCTGTACAATCAATTACAGCAAAATATTTGTAGGTAGTGCTCTCATAAAACCAATAAAAATCGCCACTTACAATATCTTTTGGCTGATAAAAGATGAAGTGTGAATCAAATATATCTTTTATTTGATGATCCGGTAAAAGCATTTTTGACTGAATACTTTTCGCATAGCGGATACTTTGATACATTTTCTCGTTCACTTGTTCCACTTCCTGCTTCTTCTTTTCAAGTTCTTTGTTGGCATCGTTCAGATAGTTCACCGTCATCTCCATCATTTGTTGCTGGGCGGCATTCCGTTCTTCAAGAACTTTAATCTGATTTAAGAATTGTTGTTTTTCGGTAGTAGTTATTGTAGAGTTAATATTCATGGTGTTATGTTTTGCTTACCATTGGAAAACTCTCTAACAATCAAATTGTTTAAACAAATATTTACAATACAATAATAAATCATTCATTTTGAGAGGAATAAAAAAGAAGGCTGCCTCCATGTACAGAGACAGCCTTCTGGAATATCAACTTTAATTGATGTTATATCACAGTGGATTATTTAACAACAATCTTGATTTTATGATCAACCGAATTTCCTTTGATATTTAAGAAATAAACACCTGATGGAACACCCGATACACCTAATTCATATACACCATTAACTGCTTCAGAAGACGAAAGCATTTGCTTGCCTTCCAAAGTATACAATGTGATGCTGTAGTTTCCATTTGCTAAACCTTTGATATACACCACATCTGAAGCAGGCATTGGATATACTGTTGGAGCAACTGTCACATCATCGATACTTGTAGGTTCTTCTGAGTTTTCAGCTTCAACAGTTACTTCTACAGAAGCTGTTAAGTTACCTACTTCAGAGGTTACAGTAACTGTTGCTACACCTTCTGCTATTGCAGTTAATTCACCTTCAGCATCGATAGTAATTACATTTTCGTCTGATGAAGTCCAAACTAAGTTTAGAACTGAAGCGTCAACAGGAGTTGTTACTGCTGATAATTGAAGCGTTTCACCCACTTTTAAGGTCACGTTACCATTTTCGATAGTAATACCTGTTGCTGGAACATTCACCATTACCTCGAAGCTATCTGATAATCCTCCTTCAGCAGTTTCTGCAGTAATTGTTACAGTACCTTCTGCTACACCACAAAGGTTACCGTAAGTATCTACTGTTGCAATAGATGCGTCTGAAGTTTTCCAAACCACACCAACTGTACAATGATTCTCAGGACCAACTGTTGCCGTTAACTGCACACAGTTTCCTTTATCCACCTTCGTTGGTTTTGTATCAATTGTGATTGCTGTTGGTGCTACACAAGAAACATCATCAGCTACATTGATTTGAGCAGTTGCTGTAAACGATCCATCATTCGTCGTTACCGTAATTGTAGCCACACCGCTTCCTACAGCAGACACCAAACCGTTAGCATTTACTGTAGCAACATTTGCGTTATCCGTCATCCAAGACACTGTCTTATCTGATGCATTTGCTGGAGCAACATCAGCAGATAGTTGTAATGTTTCACCCACAGTTAAATCTGCAGAATTCGAGTTTAACGATACGCCTGTTACATCGATTACTTCAGGAGTAGTGTTTTCAATTGGAGTAAGTACAAACTTATCCAAGTTCCATTGCCAAGGATCAGTACCTGAAGCTACTAATCTTACTGTATGCGTACCTGATAAAGTCACAGTATGAGCAGATTTTAACGGTTGGTAATTTTCCCATCCGCCAGTAACTGGCACAGCGTCTTCACCTACAGAATTACCATCAAGAACAAATTCTATAGCAATTCCTGCATCGTTTGGAGTGGAGATGTAATACGTGATTTCATACTCACCATTACCTTCTACAGTATATTCTGCCCAGTCTCCGTTATTACCCCAATTGATGCCAACATCATTATTAACTCCGAAACCATTTCCAGGTCCACCCCATACACTATCATCAACTTCTCCACCTGTATTTTCCATAGTTTCTGCTTCGATGACAATTTCAGTAGCAGGCACATATTCATTTCCTGATACCGTAACTGTAGCAGTTGCTGTCTTACTTTGATCTACGGTAGTAACAGTAATTGTTGCAGTACCTTCAGCCACACCTGTAACTACACCGTTTGCATCTACAGTAGCCACACCCTCATTATCAGACGACCAAGTAACATTTAAGTTATCTGCATTTGCTGGAGCCACATTCGCTTCCAATCCTTTCATCTGATGAATATCCAATGCAATAGCAGTTGTTGTTAAAGTAACCCCTGTTACATAGATTGGCACTCTTTCGATCACTGTAATTTCGATAGTCGCTGTTTGAGATCCTGTTTGAACAGTAATCGTTGCCGTACCAAGACTTACACCTGTTACTTTACCATTAGAATCTACAGTTGCTACACTAGAATTACTTGATGACCACGATGCCACTTCCTTACAAGCAGTTGCTGGCAATTGATTATCAGATAGCTGTATGGTTCTACCTTCCATTACTTCCGATTCGGCAGCAACAATTTCAACACCTGTAATTGTTCCACTACAATCAGGAATCTCACCAGTAAATGCCATGTCGAAGTAATCCAAGTTCCATTGCCAAGGAGATGTACCGTTACCCATTAAACCAATTTTTACTACACCTTGAGGTAAAGTAACCGCTTGATCTAACTTTACAGGAACAAAATTATCCCATGCACCTGTAGGTACTTTTTTGCTACCTACGCTTGCTGCATTAACGAACATTTCTACAACGCCATCTTCTACTTCAGTACCAGCTGCAAACGTGATTTCATAATCACCTCCTTGAGGAATATATACTTCGTATTCAACAAAATCACCTTGCTGAACGTTATTGATTGCTTTTCCTTTTGAAGCACCTGCGTTATCGTAAATTCCGATATCGCCAACAGCACCACCCATAGCAGTAAAAGTTTCTGCTTCAATTCTTAAAGTAGTACCAACGGTTACCGCACTCATTGCTGAGATTTGAGGGCTAGAAGCCGAAGTAACTGTTAAGTTCAAGGTACCTTGATTGGCAGTGGCTGTAATCTTACCATTTGGATCTACCGATGCAATATTATCATCAAATGACCATTGTAATGATTTCTCTGTTGTCCATTCTGGCACGAAGATAGGCTCTACTTGGAATGATCCGTTCGGGAAGATCGTAATCTCTTCAGGAATGATGATCGCTGTTGGCTCAACAACGACAGCACTTTTCACTTCAATAGTTACCTCTTCGAATAAACCGCCATCGTTTAGAGTACCTCTAATTACAGAAGAACCCACTGATACACCCGTTACCACACCATTTGCATCTACTCTAGCTACTGCTTCGTTTGAAGATGTCCAGTTTACAGATTTATCATATGCGTCTGCAGGCATTACTTCTGCCGTTACTGGAACTGTTTCTCCTACAGCTACTTCTCTCAACCAATCTAAGATGCTGATACTTTCCGGTCGGATTCTATCTAGAATTGAGATTGTAGAAGAACATTCTGTAATTACAGACGCACCTTCTAAAGCAGTTACTTTAATAGTATATTCACCAATAGCTGGAACTTCAGCTAATGTCACTTCCACCATCAATTGCTCTTTACCTAATACTTCTGCTTCAGTTGAACCGCTACCCAATACAGTTGATCCATCTAAGATTTCAACTTTTACCTCTCTTGTACCTAATAAATTGACGAATACATCAAAATTGTAAGTAGTGTTACCTGTCACCTCTTGCGGTAAAGCATCACAGTAGATCACCTCATCACCTACAATACCAACGTTTACATCAATTGAAGCCGATTGACCATCAACTGTTGCAGTAATTGTTGCAGTACCTCCAATCACTAAACCTTGAATCTTTCCTGTGTTCGGATCTACTGAAACAACCTCAGGATTAGAACTTGTCCAAACAATTTCTTGGTCTGTAGCATCTTCTGGTAAGATAGTTACATTTAGAGGGGTAGTTACATAGAAATCAACATCTAAAGTTGCCCCTTCTTCAAACGTTATTGAAGCAACAGGAGTGTTTGCAAATGCAATTGCTGTGATTGAATGAGTTGCTGTAATTCCTCCATCTGCAGCAGTTGCTGTAATTGTTGCAGTACCAGATGATGCTACCGCAGTAACTACACCAAATTCGTCTACTGTAGCTACAGAAGCATTGCTTGATGACCATGTTAAAGCTTTATTTGTTGCGTCTTCTGGAACAAAAGAAGCCACTAAAGATTCCGATTTACCTTGCATTAATTCAGAAGAACCATCTACTGATAAACCTGTAAGAGCAACAGTGCTTTCTGCACTACGACCCGGTGCTTTAGAGAAATCGAATACTTGAATTTGAGCAGTTGCCCAATCCGAAGGAGCATTTGATTTACACTCAATAGTATTGTTTGCTTGAAGTAATCCTGCAGGAATTTCTACTTCTAATACCCCTAACCATTGATTTCTTAGGTCATTATCAGTACCTCTCCAGTTACCATCATGAGGAATTACAGTTCCATTTAACTTGATCTCGATAGACCCCATGTGTGCTTTAAAGAAAGCACCTGCAATTCTTAGTGTAGCTTCATAGTTTTCAGACGGTACAACTACATTGTTTACTTGCGTAGACATAGTTGTACCTGTCATGTGAATTAACTCCGATCCAAATGGATGAGTACCTGAACCAATTTTTTCGCCCATGAATTTACGCTCTTCAAGAGTTTCGCTCAAATTGACAGGATTAGCAAAAGTATATTCCAGAATCATCGTCGCATCGTTCAATAATTTTACTGAACCTGGAGCTGTATTCAATTCAATTTCATCTAATGCTGGCTGACCTGAAGTACCTTTGTTCATATCAAGATATAAGTTCTTGATCATTACTTTTTGGATAGGGTTACCAAACTCTTCATACATAGAAAGGTTGATGTTTTTCTCATTATTCTCAAGGTTATTTAAGATCACATACAGTGTATTACCGTTAGCATAAGCATTTACTTGAACGTCTGGATTCGAAGCTTTTGTCTCCACTCTTGTTCCTTTAACGTTCGACCATAATTCGAAGAATTTGATATACTCAGACCATTCCCAATTACCATTCGCATCAGGGTGCATCATAGCATATGGGTAACGTAAATTTTGATCTGGAACATCACCCCAAACTGCTTTTACTGGTGTAAAAGGCATTGATTTCGTAATGTAATCTGGGCGCTCCAAGAACTGCATAAACATAGAGTTGAATGGCTTTAAACATTCCCAGTCGATTCTTTTTTGATCGAAAGCACCTGGTCTGTTGTTTTGGTTATAAGTACCATTTACAGCACCAAATTCTGAAACGATCATCTCTTTTCTAGTACCTGTTTTGTAAAGGTCGTACCATTCCAAAATATCTAACATAGCCTCAGTATGACCACCTGCTCTTGTTGCAGAAGGAAGGTCGTTTCCATTAATTGCCCAACCTGGCCAATCGTAAATATGGATGGAATAAAAGTCCATGTTTTCACCACAAGCATCGATAAATCCTTGCCACATGATATCCCATTGGTACCATGGCTCATCTCTATAATTATTCGCTTCAGAATCCATCATGTTATGATAGATATCGTAACCGTCTCCTTCTAACCATTGATCAAGATAGTTTTCATCATAACGAGAAATACCATCTCTTAAGTGAAAGTCATGAAGACCCCAAGTCATACCACCTACTTTAGGACGGTTTGGATTATTCGCTCCAAAACGCTCTCTAATACCTAAAGCAACTAAGTTATGGTATTCCCAAATTTTTTCTTGAGAAGTACAAGTCATGTGACCTGTCATCATTGGCATGTCCGGCTCGTTAATCACTTCCCAGTAGTAAGGAAGTGGTTCACCTGGCTCGCCGTCTGCTTTACGGAAGAAGTAATCAAGGTAATTCACCACCCACTCAGCAGAAACATCTACATCATACGGTTGCCAACCTGTCCAAGTATTACCATCTCCATTCCAGCTTAAAGTTGGATAGGTAGGGTGAGGGTTGGTACCTAAGATCATTTCTTTTGATCTCTTTTCGTACTGGTGAGTATTAAAGTCTTTTTCATACTCACCTTTTAACCAACCACCCAATGATTTCATATGATCAATTGAAGGCCTATTAGGTCGATTTGGGTCTTCTTCTGTGGCAGAGAATTTCCAAGTAGCCGATCCATTATCACGACCAAAATAAGTATCAAGGTCGTTTAATAAATAGTCTAACTTATCTTCCTCTCCATCCCAATCTGTTTCAAAAGCAGTGCCGTGTATGGTCATATAATCTTCTCTGTTAAATTCGGAAGCGCCATTCACTGAGTGTTTAAAGTTCACGTTAACATCCACGTTAACGTCTTGTGCTTGAGTTATTACTCCACAAGTCAGAAGCAGTAAAAGTGTAAAAACCCTTCTGCTTAGCTTAGTAAAATAGTTCATCTTATATTAAAAAGTAATAATTAACATTTCAAAAGTTCTCTCCAATAGTTGCTGATATAAAGTAGAAAAATAAAGTTGGACGAGAAGTTTCATAGTTGGAGCAATAGTACTTACTATCACTGTTTTTTCGTTTGTAATTCTATTACGAACTGTTTCTAGTTTATCTATTCATTCAGTTATGTTTTAAGTATTATACATCTATTTCGGTCGCCTTATTTTATGTCATTAAATAACACTTGTAGTTTTGGGGTTTCGAAAACGTTTCATTTTTGAAAACTACAAGTGTATTTAATACGTATTCAATTTTCTAAATAATACTTAACGACTCAATAAATCCGACTAGACAAAAACTGTATAGCTATTTTTAAGCTGATTTTTACTAGGCAAAAAATCTAAACATGCTGACAAGTTGATATTTAACTACTAGACTTACCTATCAAAAAAGCCCTTATAAGAGACGTTTAAGACTATATGACATGAACATCATAAATTGGTTCTTCTAACAGATACTGTACTTTAAGGTGTTCTTATGAATTAAAATATTTACAGTTAAAGTTGGGTTCTAATTAGAAACTTATCCTCAATTTTTACAGATTATCCACATTAGACATTAAAATACACACCCGAAATAGGCTACATTTTAGGGTAGATTGGAAGCAATAAAAAAACGGGTCTCTGTTTCCAAAGACCCGTTAGAGTGTTACAAAATATCAGCTTATTTTTTCACCGAAATTCTTTGTTTTAAATCAACACCTTCACCCACAATTCTAATTAAGTAGATACCTGCTGGCAACGTACTTACATTGAATTGATGAGAATATCTAAAGTCAATCTTCGTGTTATAGATTTCTTGACCATTTACATTATACAATGCAACCATATACGTTCCATTAGCAATACCACCTAGGTTAATCACCTCAGAAGATGGGTTGGGATAGATATTCATCTTAGGACCAACTAACTCTTGACCAATTTGTCTTGAAGAAGAAGAACCTGTTGATAAGATCACTTTATCTAAGTTCCATTGCCATGCATTCGAACCTGATGCTACGAAACGAACAGTATGCGTTCCTACAGATAGATTCACAGTATTTGATGCCATTAATGAAGTATATGCATCCCACTGACCGTTATTTGGTACATTATCAGTAGTGACTACATTACCATCAACAAGTACTTGAATTTGAGCGTTATCTGTTGGCGTAGAGATCATATAATTAATATCATACACTCCTGCCGTTGCTACATTTACAGTATATTCAGCATAATCACCTGAGTTCACCCAGTTAATTCCTAAATCATTTACTTTATTTACACCGAACGGAACAAATCCATCGTTATACGTACCACCTGTTGATACAAAATCTTCTGCTTCGATCACTAAAGTGGCACTTCCTCCATTTACAGTTACAGAAGCTGATGCTTGATAATTTCCATCCACAGTAGACACTGTAATTGTAGTAGCACCTGCACTTACAGCTGTAACTAAACCATTATTGTCTACTGTAGCCACTGATGTATTATCCGAAGTCCAAGTCACCGATTGATTTGTTGCATTTGCAGGCTGAACATCTGCAACTAAAGAAGCTGTTTGAGATGGATCTAATGTTAAAGAAGTAGCTGATAGTGTTACCCCTGTTACATTAACATCTCCTCCACCTGAAACAGGATTCAGCACAATCTTATCCAAGTTCCATTGCCAAGCATTCGATCCTGAAGCCACCAAACGAATCGTGTGAGTTCCCGATAATGTCAACTGATGTGCAGAAGTTAATAAAGTATAGTTATCCCATTCTCCATTGTTAGGCACATTATCAGATCCTATCGACTGACCATCTAATTGAATTTCGATAGCAGCATTATCCAAAGGAGTTGAGATATAATAATCTACTCCATAAACACCATTTCCAGTGACTGTATATTCAACATAATCACCTGAATTGACATAGTTAATGCCTAATCCATCTACTTTATTTGCGCCGAAAGGAACGAAACCGTCGTTGTAATTACCTCCGGTAGCTACAAAATCTTCTGCTTCAATAATCAACTGTTCAGGATCCCCCACTTCAGTTACATTTACTGTTGCTGATGCTATGTGATTTCCATCTTCAGTAGTTACTGTAATCGTAGCTTCACCTTGAGATACAGCTGTAACAATACCGTTAGCTACTGTTGCGATAGAAGTATTAGAAGATGACCAAGTTACTGCTTTATTCGACGCATTTGCAGGAAGTACTGTTTCTACTAACTGACCCGTATTTCCAACTACTAGATTTAGTGATGTTGTATTTAGCGAAACTCCTGTTACACCAGTTATCACTGTACTTACTTCAACATTCGCTGATGCTACAAAAGTACCTGAAACTGTTGTTGCTGAAATCACAGCAGATCCATTGGTAACTGCAGAAACAAGACCAGTGTTTGATACCGTAGCGACTGCAGGGTTAGAAGAACTCCATACCACCGATTTATTTGAAGCATTCGTAGGAGCAACTGTAGCCGTTAATTGTTGGCTACCACCTACATTAAGTTGTACATCTGATGGAGAAACTACTACTCCAGTGACTAATACCTCTTGAACAGTTAAGTTTTGTGTTGCTGTAAAACCACTTGCCGTAGCCGTAATAGTTACATTACCTGCTGCAACACCTGTTACTTGTCCACTATTATTTACTGTAGCCACATTTGTGTTAGAAGAAGTCCAAACAATTGAGTTATTACATGGAATTGCACCACCCGCTGTTTGTAGATTAGCCCCTAATGTTAAATTGTTTCCAATAGTAATTGTCGTTGACGAAGCGTTAATAGTTACTCCAGTTACTGCACCACAATCACCTCCTTGGAATGCCAATTGGAAGTAATCCATGTTCCATTGCCAATCTGATGTACCTGATGCTACTAAACCAATAGTTACCGTTCCTTGTGGAAGTGTAACATCTTGATCAAGTGTTACCGCTGCAAACGCATCCCAATCGTTCATTGGTACTTGTTTCGAACCTTGACTTGATCCGTTTACATACATCTCAATAACACCGTCTTCCAAACCTGTACCAGCAAAGAAAGTAGCTCTATACTGTCCTGCTTGAGGTACAAATACTTCGAACTCTACAAAATCACCTGCTTGAACATTATTGATTGCCTGACCTTTAGAAGCTGAGGCTAAATCATAAATTCCGATTTCACCAACTGCACCACCCATTGCCGAGAACGATTCTGCTTCAACCGTTAAAGTTGTACCTACAGTTACAGCACTCGTCGTAGAAACAGCCGGACTAGTCGATGAAGTAGCTGTTAAAGTGACTGTACCTTGAGTAGTAGTAGCTGTAATCACTCCATTAGCATCTACACTTGCAATTGAACCATCAATAGACCAATTGATATCTTTCTCTGTTGTCCATTCGGGAACAAAAACAGGAGTAACTTGGAAGTTCCCTCCAGGGAAAACGGTAATATCAGAAGGAATTTGGATGGATGTAGGCTGAACTACCACTTGGTTTTTCACTTGTACTGTTACTTCTTGATACAAACCACCATCTTGTAAAGTACCTCTAATAACTGTAGAACCTAAAGCAGCACCTGTAATTGTACCATCCACTGAAACAGAGGCAACTGCAGGATTAGACGAAGTCCAAAGTACTGTTTTATCGTAGGCATCAACAGGTAATACTTCAGCAGCAATAGGTAACGTTTGTCCTACTTCCACTTCTCTTAACCAATCCACTAAAGTGATGCTTGATGGTCTGATTCTATCTAAAATAGATAAAGTCGACGTACATTGAGCGACTGTCTGACCACCGTTTAATGCTGTTACTCTTAATGTATAATTACCAATTGATGGAACATTCGATAATGCTAAATCCACAGAAATAAACTCTTTACCTTTCACGTCTGCTACAGTCGAACCACTACCTAATACCGTTGCACCTGATAATAATTCTACTTTCACTTCTCTAGAACCTAATAAGTTCACAGATACATCAAATGTATAGTTTGTATTCCCTGTTACCTCTGATGGTAAAGCATCACAATAGATTTCTTCATCACCAACAATACCTACATTTACAGTCGTCGAAGTCGATTTTCCTCCTACAGTTGCTGTAATCACCGCAGACTCACCAATAATTAAACCTTGAATTTTACCAGTAGAAGCATTTACTGCTACTGCTTCAGGATTTGAACTTGACCAAACTACTTCCTGATCTGTTGCATCTTCAGGAGTAATCGTCACCGTTAATGGAGTATATACATAAAACTCCGCATCTACAGAAGTACCTTCGTTAATACTTACCGATGCCACTGGAGTGGCAGAGAATGGAATAGCATTGATTGTATGTGCTGCTGATACACTACCGTCTGCACTAGTTGCTGTAATTGTTGCTGAACCTGATGTTGCTACCGCTGTAATTACACCAAATTCGTCTACTGTTGCTACAGAAGGATTACTTGATGTCCATGTTAACGCTTTATTCGTCGCATTCTCTGGAGCGAAAGTAGTAGCTAAAGAAGTTTCTTTACCTTGCATTAATTCTTGATCACCACTTAATGATACTGAAGTTAATGCCACTGTATTGACACCACTACGACCTGGCTCTTTTGAGAAATCAAATACTTGGATTTGGGTTGTTGCCCAATCTACCGGAGCATTTGATTGACACTCAATCGTATTATTTGCTTGTAAAAGACCTGCAGGGATATCCAATTCAAGTACACCTAACCATTGGTTTCTTAAATCTTCCATTGCACCTCTCCAGTTGCCATCGTGCTGAATTTCAACACCGTTTATTGATACTTTTACAGAGCTTAAATGCGCCTTGAAGAACGCACCAGAAACTCTTAATGTTGCTTCGTAAGCACCACTTGGCACCACTACATTGTTTACTTGAGTCGTTAATGTAGTACTGTTTTTATGAATCAACTCGCTACCGAATGGATGGAAACCGTCACCGATTTTATCACCCATAAACTTCGTTTCGTTTAATGTCTCGCTCAAGTTCACTGGGTTGGTAAAAGTGTACTCCAATACCATTGTTGCATCGTTCAATAATTTAACTGAACCTGGAGCCGTTTTCACATTAATCACATCCAATGCAGGTTGACCTGCAGTCCCTTTGTTCATATCAAGATATAAGTTCTTAATCATGACATTCTGTACTGGGTTAGCGAAATCATCATACATCGCTAAGTTGATCGTCTTTTCGTTGTCCTCTAAGTTATTCAAAATTAAATACAACTTATTTCCATCCGCGTAAGCATTTACCTGAACATCAGGGTTCGAAGCTTTTGTCTCGATTCTTGTTCCCTTTACATTACTCCACAGCTCAAAGAATTTGATGTACTCCGACCATTGCCAAACACCATTTGCATCCGGCTGCATCATCGCATATGGATAACGTAAGTTTTGATCTGGCGTATCACCCCAAATCGCTTTTGTAGGTGTAAAAGGCATCGATTTTGTAATGTAATCCGGACGCTCCAAGAATTGCATGAACATTGAGTTGAAAGGCTTTAAACACTCCCAATCAATTCTTTTCGAATCAAATCTACCTGGTGTATTTTGAGTGTTATACCCACCGTTTACAGCACCAAATTCAGATACAATCATTTCTTTTCTTGTACCTGTTTTATATAAATCATACCATTCCAAGATATCCAACATGGCTTCTGTATGTCCACCTGCTCTAGTTGCCGAAGGCTTATCATCACCATTTAAATCCCAACCTGGCCAGTCGTAAATATGGATAGAATAGAAGTCCATGTTCTCACCACAAGTATCCATAAAACCCTGCCACATTACATCCCATTGATACCAAGGAGTTGTTCTGTAATCGTTGGCTTCTGAATCCATCATGTTGTGGTAAGTAATTAAACCTTCTCCATCTAAGTATTGATCCAAGTAATTTTCGTCGTAACGAGAAATACCATCTGCTAAATGGAAATCATGAAGTCCCCAAGTCATACCACCTACCTTAGGGCGATTAGGGTTATTTACACCAAAACGCTCTCTGATACCTAAAGCCACAAGATTATGATACTCCCAAATTTTTTCTTGTGATGTACACGTCATATGACCTGTCATCATCGGCATATCCGGCTCGTTAATTACCTCCCAATAGTAAGGCAGTGGCTCACCCGGAGAACCATCCGCTTTACGGAAAAAGTAATCTAAATAGTTTACTACCCACTCTGCTGATACATCAACATCATAAGGTTGCCAACCTGTCCAAGTATTACCATCACCATTCCAGCTTAGCGTTGGATAAGTCGGGTGAGGGTTCGTACCCATAATCATTTCTTTCGATCTTGCTTCGAATTGGTGAGAGTTGAAGTCCTTGTCGTACTCACCTCTTAACCAAGTTCCCAATTCAACCATATGATCCTCTGAGGGCCAATTTGGACGATTAGGATCTTCTTCTGTTGCTGAGAACTTCCAAGTAGCAGAACCGTTATCACGACCAAAATAGGTATCAAGGTCATTCAAAAGATAATCCAACTTGTCTTCTTCACCGTCCCAATCTGTTTCGAAAGCGGTCGCGTGAAGTGTCATGTAATTTTCTCTGTTAAATTCAGAGGCTCCATTTACGGAGTGTTTGATGTTCAAGTTTACGTCTACATTGACGTCTTGTGCATTGGTTGCGAACACACAAGAAACCAACAGAAGAATGAGATAAAATCTTCTGCGGAACATTGTAAAATAGTTCATTTTAAAAGTAATAAATTAACATTTCAAAAAATCGCTCAGTTTGATTTGTTGCTATGAGCGACGTCTAAAGTTTGGAAGGGAATGATTCCCCCTTGGATAATTAAGCTGGTGCGATAGAACACTGTTCTATCCTTGGTTATTCATGCATTTCAAATCATTTAGTAAAACATTCATTTCATAGTTAAGTATAATTGGAAGGTGTACAAGACTTTATAAGTGTATCTTGTACATTCCCAATTTTCGAATGTTTTCTCTAGGCATGAAGATTTTAGACTAGACTATAACTAAATCTTATAAAGTGGCACTCATCTTTAATTTAATTTGATCTGTACAATGGAAGATGAAAATGGCTTACAATAGTCGAATGGATATCAAATAGATAGAAATCAATGAGTTAATCACTAAACAAGGAACTAGATAATGACTCAAATTTGAGAAAAAATTAATAGTGGGATTTTGGGTAAAAAAAATACCTCATATGGATTTTATAAATCATATGAGGTAGGTATTTATATTATCAGTTTGCTTCAACTTGTATATTAGATTCATGTAAATAATTTAATTGGTGATTAGTTCTCTATGGGCTTCTATTAAGAAGTCTCTCCAATAATTAGAAAAATTGTAATCACTATAAAAACTCGGTCACACAACTCACCTCTTTACCGTCAAAGGCTACACCTACTAACATAATTTCTGTTTTGTTGTTTTCTTTTAAAGTGGTTATATATTTTGAATCGTGTATTTGTTTTAGAGCCTCTTTTGCTAATTCCGGCAAGGAAGGAGAACTAGGTCTAAGTTTCTTAAATTCAAGAATCCATCCTCTTTGGTCTTTGTGATCTTTTGGGTAAATCATTAAATCTGCTCTACCTAGACCCGTTTCAGGGTTAGATTTCACAATAAATTTTGAAGATAGATGAGCCATAAGGCCTAAAATAAATGCATGATATACTTTTTCTGGAAGAGACCCACTGTGTTGTACATCATGGAAACTAAAGGAGGAGAGGAAATACTCTGATAATGCCGTTTCAAAATCTAATGCGTTCTGTTCAAGCAAAGCAGTTAGAATTGTGCTTTCACTAACCACTGTTGATTTTGACAATAATCTTTCTAGTAACCTTTCATAAACTGTTTGCACCTCTTCATTGGGTACTTTTAATCCATAAATAACTTTTCTACCATCCGTTTTTTTATAGGTAGATGTTAGATATCCATTAAAAAGTAGTAATCCTAAAACTGTTTCAGCTTTCCCTTTTTCTAGGTCTTGAAAGATAATAGTTTCTTCAATTTCACAATCCATTACCTGACCATCAATAAAACCTGTGAGTTTCTTTTCTAAATCAGCATTAGCATTGGTCAGTAATTCTACGATCAATTCATTGGCTGAGGTATTTACCCAATAAGGTTTAAAACCTTCATCATGTTTGTCAGCAAAATTGATAATAGACCAAGGGTTATACATTTCGGAATATTTACCAATTTTATAACCATTATACCATTTCTTTACTTCTTTAAATGATGTACTGATAGAACAATCTTCTAATAATTTTTGAACTTCTTCTTCCGTTAACCCAAATTTATCGGCACTTTGGTTTTCTAAGACTGTACTCACCACTAAATTATTCAAGCCAGAGAATATACTTTCCTTAGCCACTCTCAAAATACCAGTGATTACACCTTTATATAGATAGTTGTTGTCTTTAAAACCACCTGATAGAAATCCTCGCATAAAAGAAATCATATCATTATAATAACCCGATTCCCAAGACTTAATTATGCATGAATCATATTCATCTATTAAGATGACGACTTTTTTATCATATAATTTGAATAATAATCGGGATATATTTTTAAGAAAATCACCTAAATCTTCAACCTTCCAGTCACTTTTCACTAAGTCATTCAAATCCGATTTTTCAAATGCACTTAACTTTTCTGACGTTAATAATTCTTCATTATCCCTTAACCAAGAGATACATAATTTATATATTTTATAGATAGCACCTTCGAAAGTGTTTTCCTTTATATCTTTTAATGATAGAAAGATTACAGGGTATTGACCTTGTGCCTTCCATGCTTCTGATTTTTTGATTTTTAAATTATCAAAGAGTAAAGCATTTTCTGATGCATTTTTCACATCAAAAAAAGCATGAAGCATTGACATATTCAGAGTTTTCCCAAACCTACGTGGTCTTGGTGTTAATATTGATTTTGCATTACTATTTATAACATCCTCAATAAATAATGATTTATCTACAAAATAGAAGTTGTCTTGTATTACTTCCTTGAAATTTGATATGCCAATTGGAAATTTCTTCATGTGGTAAAGATACTAAATTATTGTTTTGGGGAAATGAATAGTATGATCTTAAAGAATTTAAAAAAATCGTTTATCTAAATTACCCTATTCATTTTTTGATAAATAGATAAAATCATTTCATTAACAATGACTTTAGAATATAGTTGTGATCGTCAATGGGGGGGGCATACTCAATAAGTAAGTAAAAAAGAAAAAAACGGGTTCCCATTTCTGAGAACCCGTTCTAAATTTATAGAGAGAGCAGCTTATTTTTTCACTGAAATTCTTTGTTTTAAATCAACTCCTTCACCAATCACTCTAATTAAGTAGATACCTGCTGGTAATGTACTTACATTAAATTGATGTGTATATCTGAAGTCAATCTTAGTGTTATAAATCTCTTGGCCGTTTACATTGTATAATCCTACAACGTAAGTACCATTTGATAATCCACCCAAGTTAATTACCTCCGAAGAAGGGTTAGGATAGATATTCATTTTCGCTTGAGATCCTGCTACTTCTGCAGCAATAGTTCTTTGAGATGAAGTACCTGTTGTTAAGATGACTTTATCTAAGTTCCATTGCCAAGCATTGCTACCTGTTGCTACGAACTTCACAGTATGTGTTCCTACCGCTAAGTTTACACTTCCTGAAGCATTTAATGAAGTATATGCATCCCACTGACCATTATTGGCAACATCATCTGTAGTTACCACCACTCCATCAACTTGCACCTGAATTTGGGCATTATTTTCTGGAGTAGAGATCAAGTATTCAATATTATATTCACCTGCAGTCGTTACATTGATAGTGTATTCAGCTTCATCACCTGAGTTGACCCAGTTGATACCTAAGCCATCTACTTTGTTCACACCGAATGGAACGAATCCATCGTTATACGACCCTGTAGTTGAAATGAAATCTTCTGCCTCAATAATCAACTGAGCATATCCACCACCTGTTTGTTCTTTAGTGACTGTCACTGTAGCTTCTGCTTGGAAACCACCATCATTTGTAGTAACTCTAACAGTAGTTACACCTTCAGAAACCGCAGTAATCAAACCGTTATCTACCATCGCAACTGATGCATCTAATGAAGTCCAAACTACAGATTTATCTGCAGCATCTACCGGAAGTACAGTAGCTGTTAATTGATCCGTCAATCCTTCATCTAAAGTAACTGTATTCGTGTTCAATGTCACACCTGTTACAGCTACTGGAACCTCCACTTCTTGAGGAGTTAAGACCACTTTGTCTAAGTTCCATTGCCATGTATTCGATCCAACCGCTTGTAATTTAATGGTATGCGTACCACTTAACACTACTTGATGTGCCGATCTTAATACTTGGTAATCATCCCACTGACCATTATTTGGCACATTGTCTGTTCCCGCAGAAACGTTATCTACGAAAATTTCGATAGCCGCATTGTTTTCTGGAGAAGAGATGTAGTAATCAACATCAAATGTACCGTTACCTGTTACAGTGTATTCTACATAATCGCCTGAGTTCACCCAGTTGATACCGATTCCAGCCACTCTGTTCACACCAAATGGAACATTACCATCATCATAAGTACCACCTGTCGTGATGAAATCTTCAGCTTCGATCGTTAGAGGATCAGTGTCACCACCATTTCCTCCACCACCGTTTCCGTTATCACGTACTGTGATTGATGATGTTGCTGTAAATCCACCTTCTTGAGTAGTTACCGTAATAATTGCATTACCTGCTGACAATGCTGTCACTAAACCATTAGTAGATACAGTAGCTACCGTCGGATTATTTGATGCAAACGTTACATTCTTGTTGGCTGCATTCGATGGGATAACATCTGCTGTTAATTGTGCCGTTTGATTCTCATCCAATGTTACCGTTGTTGGTGATAAAGAAACTCCTTGAACTGAATCATCTACTTGACTGTTTACAGTAATTGTTGATGAAGCGAAGAATGTTCCTTCTACCGTAGTAGCTGTAACTACTGCAGAACCTTCAGCAACTGCCGTTACTAAACCATTGCTTGATACCGTTGCTACCGAAGCATCTGATGTAGACCAAACTACCGATTTATTCGATGCGTTTACTGGTAAAACAGTTGCGTTTAATTGTGCCTCTGCTCCTGCTGTCATTGTTACTGAAGTAGGATCTACTGTTATTCCAGTAACATTCACAGCTCTTACTTCAACTTCTTGTGAAGTGGTAAAATTACCTGCATGAGCATAGATTGTTGCAGAACCAATACCAACACCAGTTACCTTACCATTGTTATCTACTGTAGCTACATTTGAATTACTCGATGACCATGTAATTGGCGTAGAACAAGCAGATACTGGTAACAATTGACCTGCAAATGTTGTTGATTCTCCTTGAGCAATTGATGTATTTGATGCTGAAATAGAAACACCTGTCAAATCATCACAAGTAATCTCTCCTTGGAAAGCTAACTGATAATAATCCAAGTTCCAGTTCCATTGTGAGCTACCTGCAGCAACCACACCAATCGTTACATTCCCTGCCGGTAATGCTACATTTTGAGTTAACTGAACTGCACTAAATGAGTCCCAATCATTCATAGGAACTTGTTTAGACCCTTTGCTTTCACCATTCACGTACATCTCAATAACACCGTCTTCTAATCCTGTTCCTGCAAAGAAAGTTGCTTTGTACTCTCCTGCTTTAGGTACAAACACTTCGTATTCTACATAATCACCTGCTTGAACATTATTAATGGCTTTTCCTTTAGAAGCGGATGCTAATTCATAAACAGCAATTTCTCCAGTTGGTCCACCCATGTTTGAGAATGCTTCTGCTTCAATTGTCAATATTGTTCCTACATTACCTGCACTTGTTGCCACTACACTAGAGTTAGAAGCTGATGTTGCTGTTAATGTAAATGTACCTTCAGTACCACCTGCAGTTATTAAACCATTGTTATCTACAGAAACTAAAGAGTTACTTGATGACCAATTGATATCTGTCTCCGTTGTCCATACTGGATCAAATACTGGATTGATTTGTAATTGTCCGTTAGGGAATACTGTTACATCAGAAGGAATTGTAATCGAAGTAGGTTGAACAACCACTTGTGATTTCACTTGAACAGTAACCTCTGCCACTAAACCTCCATCTTGAGTAGTCGCTCTAATGACTGATGAACCAAGTCCAAGACCTGTTACTGTACCCTCACCGTTTACGTTGGCCACTCCTTGATTAGAAGAAGTCCATAATACGTTTTTGTTATAAGCATTTGATGGTAAAACTTCTGCTGTCACTGGAAGTGTCTGACCAATTTCTACTTCTCTCAACCAATCGATGATGGAGATACTAGATGGTCTGATTTGATCCAACATGGTTAAAGAAGAAGTACATTGAGTAATCACCTGACCACCTGAAACGGCAGTTGCTCTTAAAGTATATTGACCTACAGCAGGAACAGATGCAAGGTTTACATCTACCGATACTGTTTCCTTACCTTTTACATCTGCAGATGTCGTTCCTGTACCTAAAACAGTACTTCCGTTCAATAGCTCAACCACTACATCTCTTGCACCTAATAGGTTCACGTTTACATCAAATGTATAGTTTGTATTACCCGTTACCTCTTGAGGAAGTGACTCGCAATAGATTGTTTCCTCACCTACAATTCCTACGTTTACAGTAGTCGAAGCAGTATAAACTGTGCCATTATCATTAATTGTTGCTGTAATCACTGCAGACTCTCCGATTGCAATACCATTGACTTTACCTGTTTCAGGATCAACAGTAACCGCTTCCTCGTTAGAACTTGACCAAACCGGTTGGTTGTTCGTTGCATCCGCTGGAAGAACATTTAAAGTAAGTGGAGTAGTTACATAGAAATCCACATCCAGTGTACCGCCTTCTGCAATTGAAATACTTGATACTGGTGTATCAGCATAAGGAATGGCTGAAATAGTGTGTGTCGCTACATGGCTACCATCTTCTGAAGTAGCAGTAATCGTTGCCGATCCATTGGTTGCCACTGCTTCAACAACACCCAATTCGTTTACTTTAATTACTCCGTTATCACTTGATGTCCAAGTTAAGTTTTTGTTTGTTGCATTTGCTGGAGAGAAGTTAGCTGTTAAACCTAACGTCTTTCCATACATCAATTCTTGAGTACCTTCAATAGATACACCTTCTAAAGCAATGGCATCAGCAGCACCTCTACCTGGCGCTTTTGAATAATCCCATACTTGAATCTGAACCGTTGCATATTCTACTACATTACCTGCTTTACAAGTAATGACATTGTTTGCTTGTAAGTATTCTGAGGGGAAAGGGATTTCTAAAACACCGAACCATTTGTTATGTCCTTCGTTTTCTGTATCACCTCTAACGTTACCATCATAATCTACCGTATTTCCGTTGATCGTGATTACAGGTACACCTACGTGAGAAGAGAAGAAATCTCCCGAGATTCTGATTTGTGCTTCGAATGCTCCTGATGGAACTGTTACGTTATTTACATTGGCTGTTAAAGTACCATCACCTACAGTTGTGTGAATTTTATCACCTCCCGTTGGAGTTGATCCTGTACCTAACTTTTCGCCCATGAACTTGTATTCTTTGTTGGTCTGATCCAATACCAAAGCACTTTCGAATACATATTCTAATACCATTGTCGCATCTGCTTCCAACACTACTTTTCCTGGTGCTGTTCCTAAAGTTTCTCTAGCAATATGAGGAACTCCAAATGCTCCTTGGCCTAAATCAAGGTATAATTGCTTAGTGTTAACTGCAGTTACTCTGTTAGCATAATCTTCGAAGAAGTTAAGGTTTACTGCCGTTTGTGTTTGATTCAAGTTATTCAGAATCAAGTACACTTTATTACCATCCACATAAGCATCTACCTGTACATCTTTGTTGTGTGTTTTTGTATCTACACGAGTACCTTTTACATCACTCCATAATTCGAAGAAACGAACAAAACCTGTCCACTCATAGTCGCCATCACCATCGATATCGTCTAGCATTTTATATGGATAACGCGAAGTGATATCACCATTAGCATTCACGTGGTCACCCCAGTGTGCTTTTGTTGGTGTAAACGGCATCGATAAAATAATATGAGAAGGACGCTCTAAGAATTGCATCAACATAGAGTTGAACGGCTTTAAGTTTTCCCAGTCTCTTCTGTGTGGATCTGCATCCGGCATGTTATGGATATAGTGACCAGAAACGGCACCATATTCTGACATCACAATGTCTTTTCTTTCTCCAAATTTATGGTAATCGTACCATTCTAGGATATCCAACATGGCTTCTGTGTGACCACCTCTACGGATATGGCTAGATGGCGTTTCCCATGAAGGCCAATCGTAAATATGTACCGCATAGTAGTCCATGTTATCACCACAGTGATCGATGAATCCCTGCCACATTACGTCCCACTGATACCAATCATTTTGTCTGTATTGAGCATATTGGTCAGCAACTGCTTCAGCAGGAACTCCCCAAGACTCAGCTAACGATGCAGGGTATCGGCTTGTCCAATCCAACATATGGAAATCGTGCATACCCCAAGTTAAACCACCGATTTTTGGTGCTCTTGCTCCTAATTTCTCTTTTACTTTTTGAGCCACTAAGTTATGGTACTTCCACACGTCATCTAGGTTGGTCCAACACATATGACCTGTCATCATTACCATATCGATTTCGTTCACTACTTCCCAGTAGGTTGGCATTGGCTCACCCGATTGACCAGGATTGTCTTTAAAGTAGTTATCTAAGTATTGTACTACCCACTCTGCAGAAGTCTCCACATCTTTTGGTTGCCAACCTGTCCACGTAATACCGTCGTCGTGCCAGCTTAATGTAGGATAAGTAGAATGAGGGTTTGTACCCATAATCATTGGGCCTTTGTATTCCCATTGATGTGCTAGATACTCTTGGTCGTAGATTCTTTTTAGACGATCTGCCTCGCCTACCATCCAGTCTAAATCTGGCTTGTTTGGTCTGTTAGGATCTTGTGGAGTATTGTTAAACTTCCATGTTGCAGAACCGTTGTCACGGCCGAAGTACACATCTAAGTCGTTTATCAAATACTCTCTTTTGTCTTCTTCCCCAATCCAATCTGCATCCGTTGGCGTTGAGTGAATAATCATGTGACGTTCACGTCCGAAGTCGGAAACACCATCCACAGAGTGAACAATGTTCAAGTTTACATCCACATCCACATCTTGTGCTTGCACTCCATAGGTACATGAAAGCAAGGCAAGTACAGCGAGATGCTTCTTACACTTGGTAAAATAGTTCATTGTAAAATTCATTTCATGTTAAGTATAGACAATGATTCGTTTGTATCGATTGCCCAATACAACTTGTTTTAAATAATAGTTCACTGATAGCTAGCTGTAACTATCTCATAATATGTTAGCTTGAGTTGTATACACTCAGCTTGTTAATAAAAATCTGACCTATGCGTAAGCCAGAACAAAAACGATATACATCCTTATCAGAATATATTTTCAAATAACTAAACTATTGCCGGCAGTACATTTTAGTTATTTGTGTTGTAAATAACCGCTTGGGGCATGTGGGGTTCGCAATCACTTACAAAAAAGTGTACACACCCTAAGCGGCTTATCTACAGGGGTAAATTTGAGTACTAGCCTTATTGTAATCAATGTCGTTAACTAGACAAAAACTGTATTGTACGTATTTTAGACACTTATAAGCAACCTGTTTGTCTGACAGAATGAAATTTAAACATAGTATACCACTAGACAACAAAGCTTAAAATCGACCATTTCGACTATATAGAGTGCCTTTATTTTTTGTTTAGTCTAAAAATAGACAAAACAAACAGTCCTTTTCATTTTTGTCAAAAAAAACTAAAATGTCGAGAAATTTATTTTACAAAAATTATAAATCGGCACCCCATGTCTAGTCATATATTAATGGTATTTGTTAATTGTTTAGGTAATGTTAAGCCCAAAAAAGGCATAGATAATTGATTCACCTATGCCTTTTCATCATTTATACCCTATGATTTTTTACAAAATCAATATCATTTAGTATCTGTAATTAATTTCTGAATTACCTGAAGTTGTAATTTCAGTGTTTCTAATTCTTCCTTATTTTCCATGCTTTGCTGCAGTTCTGCTTTAAGTGTCTCATTTTGTTCTTCTAATGCTTCTACTTTTTGATTTAGCTCTTTGATTGCTTCAATCAGCACAGCTACAGTTTGAGCATAATGCACAGACTTCATACCTTTATTATCTTCCACAACTAGCTCGGGATATACTTTTTCTACCTCTTGTGCAATGACGCCTATTTGTCTCTCTGAACTAAAGGATTTTTTAGGAAAATCGTTTACTCTATAATGATAAGATACCCCATTTAACTGCATTACTTTTTCTAATGATGAGGACAAGGGTTGAATATCTCTTTTGTATCGAATATCTGAATCTATCAATGAAAAGTCAGAATAATGATCTAATTTTAGTTCTCCCCCACTTTCTGATCTTAATATCAATTGTGCAAACTCACCTCCATTATTTCCTTTTACAATATTTAATTCCCCCAACTTACCATAATCGTTTTTACCCACTTTAAACGATGAACTATTAATAAAGGTGTTGTATCCGTTTTCTGTATCGTTAATGTAGAAATTCTGAGGGTTGATGACTACAGTCTTTTCTTCTGTACCATTTTTCATGTACAGATTTCCCATTTCTACATCTTTGTGCGTAATAATCTCTGCTGTAAATAACTGACTATTATCAAAGTAGTCTGTAGCATTTAAATGGATTTGAGGAAAATTATTGTCCCAATCTTTAGTGTTAATCCCTGCCACAGTACCATTCTTTGAGGTATGCCAGAAACCATACGCTTCAATTCTTGAATTTTGAATATTGTCGCTGTTTAAGAAATGACCTACACCAAACTCTACGGGGTTACTCTCTTCCTGATATTCATAAGTCTCCATGGCCACAAGTGGAGTATTTTTCATTTTATAGCCTTCCAGATGAAAGAAGGGCAAGCTTTTTTCTTCCCAAACTTTAAAACCGGTACCTACCCATCCGCCATGATCACCGTAAAGAGATAATAGACCACCGGTTTTTCCTTCCACACCAAAAGGTGCTAACCATGCTTTTCTTTTTCCTAAACTATCGTACAAATACAATTGACCATGGTTATTCGCATTCACCTTTAAGTCAACTTTTTGTAAACCATCTTCTGAAAACATCTGCAAGCGGTTATCTGTCGAATTGGCCAATAAAGGACGTTTGTAGGTCTTCTTTATACTTTTTGCTTTTGGTAGTTTTATAGTGATCAACTCCAATGCAATACCATTCACAGAAACATAAAGTTTTGCTTCATTATTTGCATCAAAAAAATGTTCATAAAGTGGATTTTCTTCCCCTAAGTTGATATGAAATTTTCCATCATCAATATTTACATCTTTATGCTCCTCAGACCAAATACTACCTATAGCAAAATAAAAATCACGTTGTCCATTTACTTTCTTCCCTTTTTCTATGATTTGCCCGCTATATTCAACCGTTTGTGCTTTTACCTCAAATACCATCAAGCAGATGAATAAGAAGCCTAATAGTTTATTATTTAACATATTTGGGTTAATATTCAATTTTAAGAATCAATCTTTTAAGTAACAGTCCCTTAATTTAGATATAATTCTACCAAAAGTATATTTTTTTAGATGTTTTTTTGGTAGATCACCACATCAAGGATTTTCCCAAACTTTTCTCCTACTTGTTTTAAGTGTGCTGATTTTTCGTAGCCATGCTTTTCAAATAATCGAATGCTTCCTATGTTATTACCCGTAATTACGGCCATCAACACTTTAATTATTCCACCTTCTTTTGCCTTGTTTTCTAAGAATTCTAGGGCATACTGACCAATTCCTTTTCCCCATGCCTCTTTTTTTAAATACACGGTTAATTCAGAGGTTCTATCATAGGCTGCCCTCGGTTTAAAAAAGTTGAGGTACATGTAACCGACCACTACATCATTTTCCCAAATTAAATAAGAAGGGTATCGATCATTATCAATGGGTAAGAAAGTCTGTAAATCCTCTTCTTTTAAATCTTCAGTATGAAAAGTGGCTGTTGAATGATTTACATAATAATTATAGATGTCTTTCACTACCGAAAGATCCTCTAATTGAAGTCGTTTAAAAGAAATTTGTCTCATAGTTATAGTTGTTATGTTATAGTTTTTAATAGGTTTTGGAGATTCAGTTTTATTGATTCCATCTGTAATTTAGCTTTTTCTTTGTGTTCATTCAACAATGCAGGAGCCAATCGACCGTATTTATCTTGGGTTTCTTGCATCTGATTAAGATTATCCCAGTAAATAGCATATTTGCTGATTTCTTTTTTTATAGGTTCTAGTTTATCACTTGGAATAGAATCTACATCTTTATTGATGATAAAAGATACCTTTTCAATTTCTGATAGAGCTTGAAACTCTATGAGATCGTTACTATTTGTACTTTCTTTAACAATCTCCACCTCTTGTTTTCGGCGTTTGTTTATCCAAACTTTAAAAACCACCATTAAGATGATTAACAATAGAATGATTACCCAATGCATAGGGTTATTCTCTTGTATTGGGTTTAGACCTTGGAGTAAAAGCATTTAAAGTCTTAAAGTTATGATAGTGTAAATCGCATCTATTAATTGTATTACAATAATACATCGTTTTTTTATAAAAAGAAGGATTTACTCCTCTGAATTTTTAATATGCATTAATAAACATCTCTCCAGTACTCCCCAATTTATATTTTTTATCCCAAGGTATCTTATACATTGTGTCTTGTACATTATGTTCTTCTCTAAGACGCTTAAATTCCCTATTCAATTCTTTATCAGACACATGAGGTGTTAAGGCAAAAACAAAAACGACCTCATTTCCCAATAAATTACTCGTATATGTCCAAAAGAGTTGATCCATTTCTTGATTAGGAAAACTCATCCATTGGGTGATTATTTTAAATGGTAGATCGACTTGAACTAAATCTAAAAATTTTGTTGCCGGACGTATCGCAAAATATTTTTCCTGATGATGATACCCTTTCCAAGCACTCGTAATTTGTGGTTTTCCTTTTCCTACGGTTTTAGTAACTGTATGATTCTTAAATTTATAGCTTTTACCTTCTACCCAATCGTTACTTTCCCAAAACACTTCTGTATTAGTTTGCTTTCTATCGCTACTACCCACACAATACCATGTCTTTTGCATTATTTGATTTAGATTTTCTGAGGCTTTCATCATACGTTCGGCAGTCCACAGATTAGAGTATTTACTTTTGATCATAGATAACAAGTAGTTTTCAGGTTTTATAGGTTTGCTGCCTTTTGATGACAGACACACTACATAAAATAACCAAAAGTTTTTGATGATGTTTTCTTTTCCCTAAAATCGCCAATCGATTCTTATTTAATTTAATTTTTTAGCTATTTCGTTTGTTTCACTGATTTACAGTACATCAAAAGTTAAATCCTAAGATTAAAAAATTTACAATTGTCAACTATATATAATCTACTTGGTTCAATACTTTTTCACTTAGTTAATTTCATCTTATTTTTAGCCTTCACTACCACTACTTCGTACTACCACTTATATCCGTGTTAGGTAGTTTGAATTCTAACTCTTTATGAGAAATTTTAGTTAATCTAAAGCCTGCATCAATTATAAGTTTTGTCCAAGTTTCCTGATCTGCTGTAGATAAATCTGCATACACTGCAGGATGAGCTGATTTTAAAGGTTGAAAGTCTACTTCTATTTCAGGGTAAATGACATACCTTCTATTTTCTAACTTTAATCGTCCTTTGTATTCCGCAATCTGAAAACTGTTCCCCGTAAAGTAATCTACCATACCAGTACCTTTAATCTGAATAATGATAGGTTGCCTAGGGATATTGTTTTCCTTCATTTTAGTCAATATTTCCTGCTCCTTTCTTTTCTGATTTTCTAAGGCTACTCTTTCTCTGCCCTTTTTTGTTTGTTTTGTATTGGCATATTTGATCTTACCCGATTTCAACCATTTTACAGTTTTGGGCTTATGATAATCTACATAGGTGGTTTTGTATCCACAACTGCTGAAGATCATTAATAGGGTTATTAAGTAAAGAAATTTTTTCATCGTTACAGCGTAATTATTTATACAAATAGCAACCTTTTTATTTTACTTCAAATCCGACATTATTAATAACTGTTAAATATTAACCAAATTCTTTAAATCGCACAATGTTATTTTACAACTCATCACTCTATTAAATTTTATTGACACATTAACAAAGTCTTTTTCTATATATTTGTATTGGGTAAAGAATCATAGATATTAAGTATCTATAAAACATTGACTCCCCTTCATTTATTTTAAATGAAGGGGTTTTTTATTTAATATAAAAAACACACGTCTTTACCTCTACTAGAATTTGAAAGAGTTTCCTCCTTTTTAAATCAAAAACTTCTTTTCCTTCATTTAATATTGCATGTAACAAATACATATCATCTTCAATATTTTATATTTCTCCTTATTTATATACAATAAACATTTGGTCATAGCTTATTTATTCAAACAATAACATTCGTTATCAAAAAATAAAGTGATCTCTTCTTCTAGTTGAAATAAGTATATGAATCAATCTGCTTTTATCAATTATGAAAAAAATACTTTTACTATTCTCATTGCTATTTATTTATGCTTCTGCTTCACATGCTCAGTTAGTTATTGTTGTTCAAGCAGTCGCCTCTTCCATTAAAGCTCCGAACTCTTTAGATAATGTCACCTTCTATCATAAAAGTGGAGAAACGACTACTTTACCTATCCGTAAGGTCAAAAAGAAAATGGAAATTCAGGATTTTGATAGTGTTAAAGTACAGACTGTTTATGCTTTAGAACGCGTTCAAAAAATTTACGGTAGCTCAACCAATACTTCTGATATTCCAGAGGATGCATTGTATTATGCCCATACAAAACGATATAGAAATGCACGTATGTCTAGTTTATTCGCCGCTTCAGCTTGGTCGCTTAGTTTATTAAATCCTTATTTCTTGATTGTTGCTCCTCTCCCTACGCTTCAGGCGTTAAAAAGAGACAAAGGAGTCGATAAGAAGTATGTGATGAACGGTAAAGAATGGCGAACATTCAAAAAAGAATATAAGGTGCATATCAAGAATCATAAAAATAAATCTCAAGCATCTGTAGTAGAAGCTGATAACGTTCCTTCTACCTCATCTTCTGAAAAAAATTACACGATCTAAATATTAACATTAAATTGTTTATTATTTTATCAATTGTTTATATATTTGTCATATATAAACATAATGCAATAAGGTATAGTGCATTATTTTCTATTCTTTTCCCCGAAGGTCCATATTACTTGAAGGCATAATATGTAGTATTTAGATCTTAAAAAATGAATAACTTTGATATTTCCTCAGATGAGGGGTTTGAACAATTTGATGTAGACAGAGGAGTAAAAAAAGGTTTTACAGAAGAGTATTTTAATGCTAGTGGTTTTCCAAGTCCTGCACAAGAATACGCTAAAAGTGATATTTCTGCTGACGATATTATAGACAGAGGTTACAATACATTCTTTTGTAAAATGGAAAAAACGATACAGGAATGGCGTTTTTTTCAGGGAGATTTTATTGTGGTATCTAAAGGAGCCCACCTAAGTCCTCACGACTTCTTTATTGGATGGTATAAAAATGAATTTAGAGTACTAAGAATGGGGCACGAAGGCTTCTGGGTAACGCCCAGGCAATTCTCCAAAGAAACAGTAAAAGTATGGGGAAAGGTGACTCACGCTATTGTCTCATTTTCTCCGTCGATACCTAAATAAGGAGTAAGTATTTTTGACTTATAGGGACATTGCACTCACCGAATATCACGGATGAGGTAGTGCAACGTCCCTACAAGTCAATTAACTTTTTCTTCCTAAAAAGACATTCACTCCTTTAGGTTGAGGATTACCGGAGATACGTCTCCAGCTTACAATCTGACCAACATGCGTCAATGCATCAGCAATTTGTCCGTTAAGTAAATACCAAAAAGGAAAGCTCTGTGCCGATCCCATATAATTATAATTTTCGAGATCTTCGTCGGGCATTTCTCTTAGACGATCGCTTAAGTCTTTATAAAGTATCAAGGTCTCTTTTCTTAATTCGATATAAGAAGAAAGGTCTTTTTTTGTAGCGTTTCCACCTAATACTTTATTGGCGGCAAAAGCCAAGTCATAAATATGACCTAATAACTCTAAGGTGTTTCTACTGTCTTTTTCTGGACGAAAGTCAATATCTTCAGTTCTTAAACCTTCAGTACCCCAATAATATCTAAAGCCTAAGCCATCGATCATTCTGCTAATGATATTGGTACTGTTTATCTCTTCTGGTAGAGGTGGTATAGATTGATAAGGTAATTCTGTCATTTATTTCATTTTTAACTTGAATTCGAAAAAAAAATCGCTTGTAGTTAGGCGATGTGCGAAAATAGTTTTTTCTAATGATTAAATATAATTATTTAATCATTTTAAATTCATTTAAACAAAAACACCTAACTAACTGGTTTACAATGAATTTATTAACATCAAATGTTATGATAGGGCGAAAAATACCGTTAATTTGTAATTCTGAAGTATTAAGATGACTTCGTTCAAAAACAGTTTACATCATCTTTTCACACCCATATATTAAATAAAACTCTCATTATGGAAATTACTATTAACCAAAAAAACTACGTGTTGTTGTTTGATCATCAATCAGAATTAAATGCTAGCAGACAGTATTTAGCTTCCACGAACGGTAAAATTTGTTCTCGTTTAAGTACGTTTAGGTATGACGTAGGTGAACCTCTACCAGAAGGAGGTGCTATTGAGCAAATAATCACCTTCGAAGAAATGAACTCTCAGATTGAAGAAATCCTAGAGAGCCAACCTAAAAGACGTCGTAAAAAAGCTGACGCTTAAAGAGAGAACAAAACATTCCATTACCGTGGGATGTTTTTTTTATGTAAAAAGCTCATTTAAATTATGTATATTGGTTATAGGTCAAAGAAATAAACTATGAAAACCATTCTTACCCTCTTTATTCTATTTCTATCTACTTCAATATTTGCACAAATTGGTGTTTTTAACCACGAACAAAAAGCAGTGAAGAAAAAAGATATTTCCCAGAAGAAGCTGCAAGGCTTAACAGGTCAGAAATACAATTATGAGGAGTCTATTGCTATTTTAGAAAAGTTTATGGGATACAACAAGGAAGGTAAAACAGATTACCTTTATAATTATCATACAGGTGAAATAGAACTTTATCTTGATAACAATTTTAAGACCATGGAAGTGATGAATTATGAAATCACTAGAGAGTTAACCAACGTCTATTTTATTATAAATGATAAACTGAAGTTACAAGGCGTTTATTATAACAATAGTGGAGAAACACTTGATATTAGAACGTACGAAAAAGATAAAAACTCAGATAAATGGAACTTGGTGATAACGGATGAAGATGTGAAACGTTTGAAATAAAATGAAAATAGATTTTAAATGAAAAGTCTGCTAAGCATACACTTAGACAGACTTTTTTGTTTATCAAGAATTGGTATGTAATTATCTATTTTAATGTAACTACTGATTCTACAAATTCAGAAGCCCCCAAAGCTACACTTCGAGAAGAGGGTAGTGCATTTCCTACCACTACTTTATAATTGCCTTTCACTCTCACTTTCTTACCATTTTCATCAAATAATTTAAAGTCTTCTGATGATAAATTAAAAGATATATCAACAGTTTCATGAGGTGCTACAGCAATTCTCTTAAAACGTTTCAATATATATTTCGGTGTATCAGGTAATGAAATATCTTGAGGAATTAAATACAGTTGAACGACATCATCAGAGGCTATATCACTTTGATTTGTTATCTGTAAAGAAACCTCTATATCTTCCTCTTTTTTCAATTTGGTCTTTGATAAATTCAGATGATGATAATTGAAAGAAGCATAAGATAAACCAAAACCAAAAGGATACTGTGGATCTTCCTCCATGAATTTATACGTTCTTCCTTTCATGGAATAATCCTCGAAAGGAGGTAATTGATCTACATTTTTTGGGAAGGTGATAGGTAGTTTTCCTGAAGGTGATACTTTACCAAAAAGAATATCAGCGACTGCATTTCCACCTTGTTCGCCAGGATACCAAATATGTAAAATAGCATCGCAATGCTCTTCTACTTCTTCTAATGTTACAGGTGAACCTGAAGCGACAATTAATACCAATGGACCTTTTTTATGTTTAGCCAACTCTTTTACATAATTGATTTGGTTCTGTGGTAATGACAACTCTACTCTATCTCCAGTATCTTGAGAGGCTATAGCATCCACTTCCTCTCCTTCCATATCTGCAGTAATACCTACCACACAAATAGTCACATCCGACTCTCCAGAGACAAATGGAGCCCAGTTTTTAGAGTTGATGTTATCATGAAACGGCAAGGCACCACTTCTGTAATTTAAAGAGGTTCCCAAAGGCACAGCATCGGCAATACCTTCTAAAATAGTGACCATATTGGGGCTAATCCCATAGTAACTACCCATCAGCATATCTACTGAATTGGCGAATGGACCTGTTACATAAGGTACTTTAATATCTTCTGATAATGGCAGTATATTGTCTTTATTCTTTAGTAATACAATCGACTTCTGAGCCACTTCTCTAGCCAAGGCAACATGTTCGTCGTTATGGATCATCTCTGGTGACATTTCCGAATAGATGTGCTTTTTATCTCCATCGAACATTCCTAATCGGAACCTTGTTTTAAATAGTTGAACAGTGCGTTCGTGAATCACCTCCTCGGTAATTAAGTTTTGCTCTAAGGCAGCAGATAGTTGTAAATAGGTTTTACCACAATTTAAGTCAGTACCTGCTTTTAAAGCCGCCGCTGCACCAGCTGCTGGACTATCGGCAAATTTAAACTTAGACGATATACTGTAGATGGCACCACAGTCGGAAGTAACATACCCATCAAATCCCCATTGCTCACGAAGTAAGGTCTGCAATAAAAAAGGGCTTGCTGTCGATGGTTTTCCAAATACAGCATTATAGGCTCCCATAACACCTTCTACCTTTGCATCAACCACTAAAGCTTCAAAAGCAGGTAAATAGGTCTCGTATAAATCTTTTTGTGTAGGTGTAGCATCAAATTCATGCCTTAAAGATTCAGGACCAGAATGTACCGCAAAATGTTTAGCACAAGCTGCTGTCTTTAAATAGTTAGGATCACTTCCTTGTAAGCCTTTCACGAAAGCTACTCCCATAACAGAGGTTAAATACGGATCTTCTCCATAAGTTTCTTGTCCTCTACCCCATCTCGGATCTCTAAAAATATTTACGTTGGGTGTCCAAAAGGTTAACCCTGCATATTTAGAATGGTTACCTACAGATTGAGAAATATGATATTTCGCTAATGCTTCTGAAGAAATCGCATCGGCTACCTTTAAAGCTAAGGCGGCATCAAAAGTAGCTGCAAGTGCTATACTTTGAGGAAATATTGTGGCTTTTCCATTTCTCGCTACTCCATGTAAAGCTTCATTCCACCAATCGTAGGACGGAACATTTAACCTAGGAATCGCCGGTGCAGAATTGACTAACTGATGGATTTTTTCATCAATAGTCATCTGATTCACCAAAATTTCTGATCGCTCCGAAATACTTAAGGACGTATTGTAAAATGAAAAATCAACATCAGATTCTTGCCCAGAAACGGATAAAGAATGCATCAAAAAGATAAGCCAAAATAAGTATTGATGCTTTTTTAATTGATTTAAAAAGTTTGTTTTCATCAGAATAAAGATTGTAATCTCACATAATTCATTTCTTAATTATTGAAATTAAAAACATTTTGATGAGTGAACAGGGGAAGAAAGCGTACTTTTTAGTTCTGTAAAGTTTATGTCTAGTCATTTTTAGTCGATAACTCCCTTAAAAAGGGGATTTAACAAGCGAGCATAAAAAAAAGAAAGGAACAATATGTCCCTTTCTTTTCAACTATCTCATATCTTTACTACCTAATCAATTACTATTTTAATCTTTACACTAGGTTATATCGACATCTAAAAAATGTCACCCTATAAATAGAAAAAAACCTCAAAAAAATTTGAGGCCTTTTTTAATTCATTCCGAAGAATAAATTTTACACAAATATCTAGGGCTTGCGAAAGCCGACAATTAAAACGTAATGACTAACTACTTATTGATTAAAACCGTTAAATGACGATGTATAAATTTGCTTTTGTTTTTGGGTTACTTTTTAAAGAGTATATCTAAACAATTTAGAGGTTTACGGAGAACTTCTGTTTGGGCTTTAATATTTCTCCTTGATATTTCAACTGATGACTCAATTCGACTCTGTCTACCAAATCCCAAGACCAATCTGTTCCAGAAATTTTGGCTAGTTTCTTAGATATACCGAAGTAAGTGGCTCCTCTACCTACATTCACTACATAACTGTTTACTGTTAAAGTATGAGAGTGGTTAAAAGTCTCCTTATGTGTTGTGTGCTCTTCCTTTGCTTTTTCAGTTAGCTGATTCTTGTCTGTTACTGCTAAACCAATTGATGTTGATAAACATGTAAACATCAATACAAAGATTGAAATAAGTAAATTTTTCATGGTAATTCTATCTTTCTGATCAAATAATAATTGACCTATATCCTCGATCAACTTGATGACTCAAATTTAAACCATGTTTATTATTTAAACAAATTATTTGATTAATATTTTGACATTATTTTTCAATTAAGTCACTAATGTTCAGTATTTACCAACACATAATACCATACAGATAGCCATAATGTTTTTATTTTTGTCAATTTTATAAACAAAAAAAGCAGCTTAAAGCTGCTTATAATTTTTTAGTTCTACTGCTAATTTCCCATCGGGTATTAAATGGGCATCAAAAACTTTGGTGACACTCCTTTGTAGTGCTTCTAGATCTTGATAGGTAAGAAGTATTTCTTTCGATTTTTGACATTCCTGAAGTTCATCCAAAGCAAATGCGTTTCCTAGATGAATGTATGTGACTTTATCTTTATCTAATCGCTTAAATAATTCATCGCTCAATTCTTTTGGCAAATCAAAATTGTTTAGAGGCTTTTTATTTATTCCGAAAATACTCACAAAGATTCTATCATATTGATTTGACTTTTCTATTACATCAAATAGTTCGGTGGCTTTATTCTGATCAGACCAAATGTAAGTGGGTACTTGATGATGGTTAAAATAATCGCATAATGGATTTTGAGTAGAAACATCAACATCTTTTAAATGATGTGCCACTTCATCTCGAATACTTTTCGTTTCATTCTTAATATGCAATTGAAGAAACACATTATTCGAGTTTACATTTAACTTTTGAATTTCTCCTTTTAAAGAAGTAACCGCCTTATCAGACAACTTTTGCAAAAGATGTATAGATTCCCCGTCGTTTTTATGTACCTCAGAAGAATATGTTATTGTTTTATGATGATGCAGACCAACCCATTTTTTCATGGCAAGGATTTTTAAAACAGCCTCATCCAATACTTTTTCAGTGAGTTTCCCTTCCTTTAAAAATTCTTTGATTTTAGCCACTCCTTCTCCTACATCCTTACTATTGGTGATAACATGATTGCCAGCAAGAATAGCCATAGCATCGGCAGTTCCGTTTTTATAGTATTTGGTAATTCCCTGCATGTCCATAGCATCGGTAATGACCAATCCGTCAAAACCAAGATCCTCTTTTAAAATACCGTTTAATACTTTAGAAGATAAAGTAGATGGAGTGTTTTCTTTAGATTCCCATGCTTCTATCTGAAGGTGTGCTGACATGACACTGCTCAAACCTTCATCAATTAGCTTTTTAAAAGGATAAAGTTCAACCTCTCTTAAATGTTCATCAGAATGATTTAATACAGGCATGTCCAAATGTGAATCAACAGCAGTATCTCCATGACCTGGAAAGTGTTTTGCATTATCCAATACATGTTGAGATTGCAATCCTTTAATATAAGCAATCCCTTTATTGGCCACGTTCTCTTTATCACCTCCAAAAGAACGATAGTTGATTACAGGGTTTTTAGAATTATTGTTGATGTCGACTACTGGAGCCAAAGGCGATGACACCCCCATCTTTCGACATTCCTTTCCTATGTACTCACCAAACTGATAAATCAATTGATTGTCCTGAATTGCACCTAGTGTCATCTGATAAGGAAAAGATAATCCATCTTTTAGTCGCATACCCAAACCCCACTCTGCATCCATATTAATAAACAGAGGTACTTTAGATAATTTCTGATAGGTATTCGTTAACTCAACTTGTTTATCAATTGTCCCTTGAAAGAAAGTAAGACCACCTAAATGATATTTTTCGATTAATTGGGTAATCTCTTTAACATGATCATCATCTCTATTTGAAAAAGCAGCGACTTGAAATAGTTGGCCGATCTTCTCATCCAAAGTCATTTGATGAAATGTCTCAATGACCCAATCGGAATTTATTTCATTAAGAAAAGCAATATTGTTTTTGTTGTTCATTTGATAAGTTAATTTAATTAGTCCTCAAGAATATTTTTGATCAACTTATCTTTAATAGTGAACATATAACTTTTAAGTGATCGTTCTTCAACTCCTAATCCACTTTTCCTTCTTTTCGACATGTAGGTCCTCACCTCCTCCACAAACTTTTCATTCAGCTTTAGTTCCGGCTTGGTCTTTTTTAAACGCTCGAATTTCTGTTCAACTAATTTTCGTTGTTTTTGAGCAACGCTTATTTTCGACTTAATTCCAGATTTATTTAAAGCTTTATTGTTCTTTGTTACTACTTTCTTCTTTAACATATCGAATCCTATTAATGTGGTGGTTTAAATTTAATTGAATCTATAAAGAATTAATAATCTAAAATCACATTAAGTGATAATACAATATCAAACATTAAGTGCTAAAATGATTATTCACTTAAGCAGTTTCGGTTTTGGTAAATTTGCCAAAATCGAAATTTGGATAAAAAGTCAAAAAACAACCTCACATAACACTGTACACTAAAAAGAATTGTAATATTTGAATTTTATTATATCAACTATTTAACAACATGAACTTTAAAGTTGCTAAAAGTTGAAAATCGCAATCGGTTGTTGTTACTTAGAAGTATCAAAAATGATAAAGCAATCACAATCAGTGATTTAAAGATAAATTAGTTGGAAGTTTGTTTGTTAGTTTAGTTTATTAAGAGGAAAACCACGGAGTTTATAACGCCGTGGTTTTTTGTTTTAATCGAATCTGAAGAATATCAGATTTTATTATTGCTACTTAGGAATTAATGCTAATTTCTATTTTAGTTACAGTGGTATTCTGATAAGGACGCGTAGTTATCAGTTAAATCAATTGGTTCTGTTGAATAATAATTCGAATTAAATATTATTTCAGTTTGAAAGTTATTATTAGTGGAAACTCTTGTACTTATACATTTATTCCAAGAACTATATGAATATTCGAAAATATCATACGCTATATCATTATATACAATATTAAAAATCTGACCATCCAATGTTAAGTAATTACCTGTTCTGATATAGCTATTACCGTAAAATTGTGTCAACTCATTATTACTATTTCGGTAAGCTTCGTATACTTCATATGTTTCAGTAAATGTTCCATTTTGATTGAATTTGAAAGTTGTACCACCTTGGTAATAGCCATTACGTGGTTCATAATATGATGTACTAACATACATAGGGGTGTTATTTTTCTTTACTAACAAATCTCTGATTTCATCATATCTTGTACTCTCTTTCATCTTTATTCTTGATGTTTCAAACGGAGCAAAAGCGAATACTTGACCAGTAGTAAATGTGGTATCAAGAATTTCTTCGAAATTAGGATCAAGAAACGCCTTAGCATAATTCTTATCGTGACGCGTATTTGCTTTAAAATGATACGTTCTGTCATCTGTATCATATTCATAAATCCCTTCTAATACCGATTCAGAGCCTTCATTACCGTAGATGCCAACAATATTCATTATGAATTTATTATCAGACTGAAGGTAAACATTGTTGACAGAACCATAAGTACTCTCCTCATCTAAACTCTCCACTGACATGATCGTGTGAGCTTGATTTGGAGTTGAATCATCCTCATTATTACAAGAGATAAAAGCTAATAGCATGACGAATGAATAGATTACTTTTTTCATTTTTAAAAATTAAGTTTTAGTAAAAAAAATAGGTATCAGATAATTAGGAACAAGCATAGTCTTTTAAATAATTAATACACATCTTTAGGTTTTTCATTATTCTATAGAAGTGAGAGTCTATGTTTTAGAGACCATTACAACTCAAATGTTAGTTCCAGCTAATATTTTAAATAAAATCTATAGAAGTGTTTTAAACATAGTTTTGCTTATTTCATTAAATAGGTTTTATGTAATTAGATAAAGATTATGATGATACCGATGCAAACATACAAAATTATAACGTTGGTTTTGGTGTTAATTATTTCTTAATAGAAATGATTATTGTAATATTTAATTTTGAAGAAAAGCTTGACTAAGCAACTAACATATTAAATTATATACATCCGTTAATTCTTATAACAATCTTAAACACCCATGTATAAACCTCTACCTAAATCGTATAAACTATTGTAACAAATCATTAATAAAATGAACAACAAGATCCAAAAATCATATCAAAGTAACGCCTTTGGGGATCGGGTAATCTATACATCTTTAAAAGGATCGATTGCATTGGACTATCCTTGTTACTTACAATATTCGAAATTTGAGCTAAAGAACCTGCAAGGAAATTTAGTGAAGAAGAATGAATCCTATGGTAGTTTAGAAGTTGCCGAGGAAAGAATAGAAAAATTATTGAGTTAATAGCAGCTCAATTGAAAATATATATTTGTGTATAAGTGTGTATAAACAAAAAGAGCCGCATATTTTTATGTGGCTCTTCTCATTTTATCCATTTTGGCAAAATTGCCAAAACCGTTTATTATAAAGAGGAAACAGAATGTAAAACCGATTCTCTCAACATATGGAATTCGTTTTCCATGGAAAGTGCTAAATAATGACTTTCATGCTCTACGTTAGATTCCTGTGTTTCTGAAACTGAAATCACTCCTATCTTTAATTTATCTTTTTCAATTTTCTTGATGGCACTTTTAGTCAGCTTATCTTTTACCACAATATACATTTTATGTGTATAAGCCGTATAAGTACTCAAAGAGTCGATGTATTCTAGATCGTCTAAAGTAGAAACTATCTGATATCCCACGATTAATGGGAATAGATCTGATTCTGACAATTTAATAAATTGAACAACATCAATATTCTTGGCTTGCTTTACTTCCTTACCTTCTTCGAAGAATCTAAGTGCAAAATCATTAATATGATTTACTTTCACTTGATCTAAAGTGATATTATCAAATTTCTCTTTAGGGTTTCTAAAAGCATAGCCTACTTTAGCAATACCGTTCACCAATTCTTTATTATGCAATAAAGATTGTATCACTTTTGGAGTTAGATTCACCTTTTTAGGTTTTGCCTCTCCTTTTGCTTTTTCTTTCTCCTGCTTTTCGACTGCTCTTATATCCGACCAAGCTTTATGAATAGAAAGGTCTCCATTGATCACAGACTTCACGATATCCTCTCCGCCTTTCTCTATGACCTTCTTCATTTTGGTCACATTCTTCGTAGAAACACCGGCAATTTTAGCAGCTTCTTCTGCACGGTTAATTCTACCGCTAGCATCAAGATTAAGTGTATCTTTAAATTGATCTAACTCTAATTCATCTTCACTTTTCTCAACAGGTTGAATTTCTTTGGCAGTTTCTTTTTGTACCGTTTCCTTTTTATTGAAGGATTCAACTTGTTTTTTCTTTCTTTCTTTGGCCTCAACTCCTAAAAACTCTGTTAGCTGAAGAGCAATAGTGATTTTTTCTGCATCACCAATATTTCTTCTTCCTAATTGGTTTCTAAGCATCCAAATCCTCACATCGTTATGAGAATTGAATTTAAGCTCTTTACAAGGTATGTAAGCCAAACCTAGTTTTACTGCAGCTTCACATCTATGGTGACCATCAACTACCGTATGAACTAAACGGGCAGCTCCATTCTCGTCTCTAAGAGTATGTGTCCAGTATAATATAGGTTCTCTTACCCCTTCTTCTTTTATTGATTTTTCGAAGTTTCTTGCCTCATCCGGAGTTTGTTTTCTAATTAACTCACGATATTCAGGTTCGATATGAAAAGCACCTGGAGATTTAAAATCTACTTGAGTTAATTTCTCAGAAGATTCTTTTTCTCTTAAAGATGTTTTCCCCTCTCTATGTTTTTCTTCTTCCTTTTTCTTGAATTTATCTAGATTCAGCATGGGTATTTAGGATTAGTCTATTACAGGTAAAAGTTCTTTCACTAATGATTTCACTTCTCTAGTTGGGCTTACAACATTAAAATTAGTGTCTCTTTGATATTGAATCGAATCTGGAATAAATCCATCTAACAGTTTTAATCCCAAGTAACCATCTAATTCAAAAGGCATCTTAGATTCCTTTACAGTTCTATTTACTCGGTTTCTGACACCAATAATTTTTGTTGGAAGATCAAGTGAATCTCTTACATCGGCGATATTACTTATACTAGAGATGGTTGGTCCTAGCGCCGTTTCATTTAAAGTGATTGGAACAATAACATCAGAATTAGCGATAATACTTGTCAAAAGATCTGTTACAGCTACATATCCAGCAGTATCTACTAAAATATAATCGTAATCGTAGTGTTTGTCTTCAATAAGCTTACGGTATTTCTCTGATACCGCAATTGAATTAGAATCGAAAGCAATTACATCAATATTATCGTGTGTTCCATTATCAGCATACATCACTAAAGTTTGTTGAGGGTCAGTATCCACACACAATACTTTACAATCAGGTTTATGATGAATAATACCGATAGCGATTTGTCTTAGTAGAGAAGATTTCGTATTTCCACCTTTTGAGTTGATAAATGAAATAACATGTGCTGGCTCCCCTTTTACTATATAATCTAATGGAACTTTGAAAATATCGGCGATTTTTGATAAACCTGAATAAGGAATCTCTACTTTTCCTTTTTCCCATTTGATCAGACCTTGCACAGAAATCTCTATAAGTTGAGCCAACTCTTTCTGTTGCATATTATTCTTTTTGCGAAGTTTTACGATGTTATCTCCGATCATTGTCCTTTTAGTTATATTATTGTATAGTTACAAAGCTATAAACTTTCTAATTTATGGTCAAGTTTATTTAAAGAATTATACTTTAAGATAATTAAAATTATTATTTATGTATCAAAATTCCAGAAAATGTACGGTACATCTATACATAATGAATAATTTTAGTGCATATTAATTTCCCGATGTGTATGTATATTTTATAAAATGTATTGATATACCGTATTAATAGTTATAAAAACACCTTTATATGTATAGATATACCGCAATCGGAATAAATTTTTTATAAATGATGTATAGGTTTACCATAAATCCTGTTAGGTTTGAGTATTTGATAAAAGAATTAAAAAGAAAAAATAAAAGAATATTTATAGGAGGGTTTATTTAATATTGTATTTAATTGTTTATTATAGGTGTGCGTAACTATCTGATAAACAGATTGTAATAAGTGATTTAAGTGATAGATTACCCGTATTAAGATGTATAGATTTACCATATCTATATGTATAGATTACCCATTAAACTATGTATAATAATTCCCTGAATGTATCAAATAGCACTAATAGTGTAATGGTTTTGATTGAAATGTATAGAATTACCGTGCTTTTATGTATAGATGTACCATACATTATCGGAAATGAGATACATAATTGATCAATTTTATAGGTATAGCAAATGAGACCTTTAATAATTTATGCATCAAAAGCCCCTACTATGTATTGTTATACCGCATTTATTATCGTTTAGATGTGTGAGTAAGTCATTAAATGTATAGAATTACCGTATATCTGTTAGAATTTTCATTCATTTTCCTAAATAGACTTACATTTTATGTATTCAGCCGGATTATCTATGCTTTTATGTACATGATATATGCATTATAACTATTCTTTTATGTATAGATGTACCACTAATTAAGTATGGTATTTTTATAAAATGTATAGAGTTACCGTAGAAATGAAGCTTATTTTCAATAAAACTGTCCTTAAAATGTAGTATAATCAACTATTATGTATAGATATACCGTTTGTTTTGGATATATATCATCTATTTAAGAAATATCATACACATATACATACAGTAATACATAAGAGTATTGCCATTTTGTGTATCGAATTCTTTAATTATGTATAGATATACCGCATATTTATTGCTTTTATTAATATTTTATGCCTTTGAATGCATACTCAGTATGAAAATTCTATTTCTACTGGAGGAAAGAAGAGTATAATTGAGCAAAAAAGTGTAACATAATTCTAAAGTATGTATAGATATACCGTATGAAAATGTAATTATGTATGAATTACCCGACCAAATATTTGCTTTTATGTATTGATATACCGAAGTTGTGACTCATAAATACGGTAAAGCTATACATATTACCATTTTTTGATTGTTTCCCGATAAAGTTAGATAATGGATATTTTAAACAAAATACGTACGAGTAGTAATAAAGTAAAACGACACAATCGTTTTATTAAAGCAAAACAGAAGAAACCTTTACCCTTGGTTTCTCAAAAGCTTTTATTATTTGCTTTTACATTAAATGATTTGACTGCAGAAGATGAGATTGTATTTAAGGTATCTGAATTTCTAGGTAGACATCCTGGAGGTAAAGATTTAAAGCAATTAGATTTTGGTTGTGATGCGTTAGCAAGTGCCAAAATCACATTAGGAGAGGGGGAACACAACGATACTAATAAATTTGAAAGAGAGTATATTCCTTTATTCTCTAAAATTAAACTAGATAAAACATCCATTGTATTCCAGTTTAATGGAAACTTTAAAAATTTATTATCACCTACATCAAATTATACACAATACCTGTATTCGAGCGTAAGACACATGAGATCTCCTCATGCTGTTAGAATGTATGACTTATTATCGCAAGGTGTAGGTAAGTATAATTCGAGAAAGATTTCTGTAGAAGAATTAAAATCTATATTAGGTTTATCAGAATCTAAATCATATAAGAATTTCGCTGCATTTAATCGCTCAATTCTTCAAAAATGTATTAAAGATATAAATGAGAATACAGACCTTGAAGTCACCTTAGAATTAATTAAAACCGGAAGAAGATGTACACATTTGGAATTCTTCTTCAATAAGAAACAAGCAGAAGGGCAGAAGCAGATCATGCATACAAATATGCAGAATCCTGCACAAGCAGCCCCAACACAGACGAACGGAGAAGCAACAGGAGAAAATCCTTTACAGAAAAAGATGAGTATGCTTCAGTCATTAGGGTTTAGTAGAGAAGAAATCCTGAGAGAGTTATTAAAAACAGATGTAGTGAATGAAGTCGAGGAAACAATTGAAGTCACTCCAGAAGTAGTTAACGAACCACCTCCTGTTCAAGGATCGCTTGATTTCGAATTTCAAGGTAAATTAAATAAACTACCTGTTCGATTAGGTGAACTAGGTTTACCACAAGATGTGATTCAGATTGCCGTTTCTAAATATCAACAAAACCCCAATTGGAAGATTTGGAAAGAAATAAATGATGTGAAAATGGCAATGAGAGACAAACAAAATTTCCCGAATATACATACACTTAAGAAGTGGATCTTATCATAAAAAAAAGCTCAGCACAAAATGCTGAGCTTTTATTTTAAACTGATATTGATATTATCCTAAAAGTTATCTTTAATTATATTATCTAATGCTAACAACCTAACTTAGTGTGATCTAAATTGTTTTTAGAAATCATATTTTTTTTCGATTATTTTTTTGAGTTTAGAATCATTAGTAATTTTTCGTTTAAAATCACTTTACAGTTATTTAATGAGTCTAAAGTGATAATCATGATATTTGAAAATGCTATTTCTACTTTATAATGAGTGAGTTATACTCAAAATCTTCTATAGAAACTCAAAGTATTTAGTGGATAAAATCTAATATGTATTTCAATGCACAGAAAAAAAGTGATTTTTTTATCCAACTTTCTATCATATTCTTTGATGTAAACTGTTACAATAATATTTTTTTGTTAAATTTGCGGGTTGATCATATTTAAAGATGAATGTAGTTTCATTTTAGGTTCCTAGCCTAAGGTGTAAAATGATTTGTCGTTGAATAAGATACCATGTTCGAAAGAAAAATAATTATATAAGAATAAATATGTCAATATTATCATTCCAAAAGCCGGAGAGAGTAGTAATGGACAAGGCCGGTGATTACAAAGGTCTATTTGAGTTCAAACCTTTAGAAAGAGGTTACGGTGCTACGATTGGTAATGCCTTCAAAAGAACGTTATTATCTGCGCTAGAAGGATATGCGATTGTCGGTATCAAGTTTTTGAATACTGTTCAAGATTCTTCTAAAGTAGCTGGTATCAATGAAGAATTACCAGAAGTGCTTTTGAATCTGAAGCAAGTTCGTTTAAAACCAATGATTGAAGAGCCAGTAGAAAAAATCATTGTAGATTTAAATGGTAAAACTGAATTCAGAGCGGGTGATATTAAAGAATTCTGCAGTCAGCAATTCGAAGTAATGAATCCTGATTTAGTAATCGCTACTTTAGACGGTACTTCAATTCCTCAATTCGAGTTAACTATTAGCTTAGGTAGAGGTTATGTTCTTGCAGAGAACCAAGCTATCAACGCAGAAGGCGATAGCGGTTACATCTCTATGGATACAACATTTACTCCAATCAAAAATGTTGATTACCATGTAGAGAACACTCGTGTAGAGCAACGTACTGACTACGAAAAACTGTTAATCGAGATCGAAACTGATGGAACTATTCTTCCTGAAGTAGCTTTACAAGGAGCTGCGAACATCTTGATCCAACACTTTGCGCAGATCACAGACAAAGAAATCACAATCGACATGACACCTCGTTCTGCTGAGCCTAAGTGGACTCCAGAAGAAATTAAGAAGCGTGCTATGTTAGAAACACCAATCTCAGAACTTGAATTATCAGTTCGTGCTTACAACTCATTGAAAGCAGGTGAGGTGAAAACTTTAGGTGAGTTAGTATCTCTTGAAGTACGTGACCTAATGAAATTCCGTAACTTCGGTAAGAAAACACTTACTGAGTTAGAAGAAATGTTATCTGACCGTGATTTAACTTTCGGTATGGATGTATCTAAATACCGTTTAGGTGAAGATTAATCTATAAGATAATAAGATATTAAAAGGTTGTTTCCATTACGGAAACAACCTTTTTTTATGCCTAAAAAAAATACCCTTCTGTTAAAAACGGAAGGGTAAATTAATACTATGGTATTCGGCTTTCTTGCATTTTAGTCTTTAGATAAATTTCATGGTAATACTTTATGAATTTTTCGATTAAAAAATGTTGCTCCATATTGAGCCGGTAGTTGACCAAATTTTTACTGAAGGAAATAATGTATGGTTGAAATTTTGATCTACCAATAACTCAGTAGCTCTCCTTTTACTACATTTTATATCTACTATACTATGATTACCTCCTAATACAGTTAATGATGCTTTTCCTTCGTAAAATTTATTTTCTTTCAATTTGCCTAAGGCTAAGATTTCGTATTCACCTTGTTGTAACTTCACTAAGCGAGGTATATCGTTGTACTCTTTGTAAAAGTATATTTCCTGCTTAGACATTTTGTGAAGTATTTTTACAGAAAAATGTCCAACGTTATGCTCATTAGAGGTTTCCTTAGAAAGGATCTCGTCTAATTCAAGTTTTATGCTTACTTCTCCTATATCATTAGTAGATGCATCTTGAAATAATAAAAAGTAAAGTAAGGGGACAATAGTTAAAGCAGTTATGGGGAAAATGTTACGTTTCATGATACAGCAGTTAAAACTTTGTTTCCCTCCTATACGGTTAATGTCATGGAAAATGTTTTGTGGGGAATTGTACTAAATTTTAATATTTTCTGTTGTGGAATAACGATTTTTAAACACTTACAATAGAACTAACTTGAACTATTTTAAGATTAATCTTTCATTTTTTTGATGATATCTCTGCTTTTGGTTAGAAATGTTTTCTTTGTTGAGAATACTTACATTAGGTTATAATCAACTACTAATTCACTATTTATCCTTTTTTGTTGATCCTTAAAACTGAGGGGGATAAAAAAATACACATTAACTCACTGTGAGATCGAGAGTTATTCGCATAATTATCAAACATAATTTAAACAATAGTTAGTAGTATGTATTACTTATTTATATTTACCATTCGATAATCAACAGTACTATTAATGAAAACTCTTCTTACGATATTTTTTCTATGTTTTTATTTTGGGGTATTTAGTCAAAACACCCCAGCTGAAGAATATTTAAAAGCAGGTGATAAAATTCATCCTATAGAGGTAAGGGATTTAAAAAATAATCCATTTACTACACCAAGTATAGGAGAGAAAGTATTATTGATTTTCTATCCTGATCCTGATAATCCAAAAGAAAACGATTACTTCGTTGAGAAAACCAAAGAGTGGAAATTTCCTTTAGATAAATTTCATGCTTATGGTATAGTGAATTTAAAAGATACACCATATCCTAATGGTATTATCAGGTTTATGATTAGAATGCTGAGGAAAAGGTCCAAGAGGGAAGCAAATGCCTTAATTTTAACCGATCCTAAGGGAGTTGTTCAAACCGAATGGAATACAGGTGATTGTAATAACCATATTTCTGTGTTGGTAGTGGACAATACTGGAGAAGTGATCTTTTTTAAAGCAGGAAAAATCACAGAAGAAGAAACTGAATTTGTTATAAATGAACTAAGAAAGAGATTACCAGAAGCAAGAAAACTTACAGAAGAAGAACTGAAAGAAATGGAGCTTTAAATAAGGGATTATCTCTTTAAAATTCACTTTATTATATAAACACTAATTTTATTTTACTAACCATGTCTGTCAACAAACAAGAAGAAATGTTATTCCTCAAGATAATGGAGGAAGAAATAGTACCTGCAGAAGGCTGTACGGAACCAATAGCTATTGCTTATGCAGCTGCTTTAGCCACTAAATACTTAGGGGAAAGACCTCAGAAGTTAGTGGTTAATGTTTCTGGTAATATCTTAAAAAACGCCATGAGCGTTGTGGTTCCTAATTCGGAAGGAAAAGTAGGTATTAAAGTAGCAGCGGCTATGGGGGCATTATTTGGTGATGCTGAAGCCGACTTAATGGTGATTAGTAAAGTAAGCTCAGAGGACATGAAAATGGTCACTAATTTTCTTGAAAATAATAAGGTGGAGATTCAGGTAGCTGAAAATGCTATGGCCCTTTATATAAATATGGAGGTAGAGGGAAATAATCATAGTGCTAGTGTAGAAATCAAACACACACACACCAATGTGACTAAAGTAATTAAAGACGGTAAGATTCTTATTGATCAACCGTGTAATGATAGCGATTTCAATTCTTCTTTAACTGATAGAAGTATTCTATCCGTAGAAAAGATCTTTCATTATGCCAATACTATAGATATTGAGAAAATTGCTCCTGTGTTTAGTAAAGTAGTTGATTACAACAAAAGAATTGCAGAGGAAGGCTTAAATCAGAAGTATGGAGTAAATATAGGTGCAGCTATTCAAAAGAATATTAGTAGAGGAATCTATGGGGATGATCAAAGAAATAGATCAGCCTCTTTTACAGCTGCAGGTAGCGACGCTCGAATGGGAGGTAGTGCTATGCCAGTAATGACGACAAGTGGTAGTGGTAACCAAGGAATGACTGCTTCCTTGCCTATAATTAAATACTGTTTGGATCAAGGTATTTCCGATGAGAAGTTATACAGAGCATTATTCATGTCTCATTTAACGACAGTACACGTTAAAACGAACGTAGGAAGACTTTCTGCATATTGTGGAGCAATGACAGCCTCAGCGGCAGTAAGTGGCACCTTGGTCTATTTAGAAGGCGGAAACGTGAAAGATATTCAGAATGCAATCACAAATACTTTGGGAAATGTATCTGGAGTTATTTGCGATGGTGCTAAAGCATCTTGTGCAACTAAAATTGCCTCTGGTATATACTCAGCTTTCGATGGAGCGATGTTAGCACAAATGGGTAGTGTACTTTCTTGTGATGACGGTATTATTGGAGATGGAGTCGAAGATACAATACAAAATGTAGGAACATTGGCTCAGGAAGGTATGAAAACCACAGATAAGACGATATTGGAAATCATGACTAAATAAAGTCTTGATATATAGAAAATTTAAATGGGTTGGTAAACGGATTTATATCCTGATTTACCAACCCATTTTTATATGTTCTTAGAAAAATACAATAATGTTCCACGTGGATCATTCTAGATAGGGGTGATTCTTTATTTTATTACATATCAGTTAATTTAATGAATAGTTTAATTATTTTTTAAGATTTAACAGTAATCGATATAAATTGAATAAAATAATTAAATTAAAGTGTAATCAATTAATAATCAATCACTTACGTTTTTAACGTGGAAAATCACCTATTTAAAAGCCTTGAGTAAATTTTCTTTGTGTTTATTGTATTCTGAGTAATCACCTAATTGTAGCATCAAGCGTTCGCTAATCATGATACTATTGTTCAGGTTAAGGATGTCAGAATGATTACAGTCCACCTTTATTTTAAATTCTAATAATTCATTCATAGACTCCCAATTAAAAGATGTATAGATTTCCCGTTCCAATGAGTTAGATCCATTAGAACAAAATACACCCATAGGAATATTCTTTTTTCTAAGATTGGGAATGTTTAATGGATTGATGATGGATTTATATTGATTTTTAAATAGACTTTCTTTGTGAGTCAGTTTGTAATAATACTTACTTGCGTGTTCCCAAATAGAATTGGCAGCTTTGGTATTTTTACTGATGTCGGTCCATGCCTTTAATAAATCATTTTCCTCTTCATGTTCATGATGTATAACTGGCGTATCAATCATTAAAAGAAATTGGGATGTAGTGGCATCATCAAAAACATTATAGGCAACTATACCACTAAGTTCGTAGGCAATAATAGCATCAAAATGTATATCACAACGCTTCATTTTTAATTGAATGCTTTTATAGAATTCATCATTAAAAATGTCATTTGTCGAATAATTCAGGTAAAAGATATTATAATTTGATTCTAGACATTTCCACAAGTGCATATAAGTGGTTTTGTAATTATTCGTGGGTTTAAAGAATAGAATATTCTTTTTGTTTTCAGATGCACTATTGATGCTTTGTATATCTAGATTGTAATCTAATCTTTTATTTACCACTTCGAAGGAATTACGGGTAAATAAAGCATGTATCAAATATTGAATAAATAAGTAATAGCTGACAGAATTATCATGATCAAAATAAAATGCAGAAGAAACATTTTCCTTTCTATTGACCTTACCAAAAATATGATTTAAAAAATCCTTGTACGTTACCATGTTATTATTGGTATACATAAAAGGACTATCCGGGTTTATTTTTTTCTCAATTTTTAGATTTTGATTGATTTTAGGTTGTAAACGAAGTACATCTCTATATAAATCCTGATCTAATAGAAGAAGGGATTTGTCTTGTAAATTATTTAGTTCTTTTTCAAAACTAAAAGCAACTCCGGCACTAGCACAAGCAAAAGCAGCAATTCCAATATCAAAAGGATGTTCTAACTGAATTTTTACATAGGTAGATTTTCCTTTTAATTGAAGTAAATAATTAATGATCTGATCAACTTTATTCAAAGCCTCTTTATAATCAAAAACATCATCATTATATATAATGAGTTTTTTGTGATTATAAACATTCTTCTGTTGGTTAATTATTTGATAAAGATTGGGGTAAAAATCATATTTCATCTTTTAGTGAATTTATGTAATAGTTCTTCTGTCGTAGAAATGTTTTTAGAGAATAGCGATAATATGTTTGGAGGTTTTATTTTAAAAAAAGGGATCTCCTTAAGGCTTATCTGAATTTACTATACAACGATAAGAAACACTACACCATATTGTAATAATAGTAGCAATTCTTTATTGGGTGACATTTATAAGTTAATTATTCATGTATCTACAAGATTTGTAATTAATAGAGTTTTATCCTAAAAATTAATCTTATTGTAATATATGATGTTTTAATTGTAATTGTTTAGTAACCTACCGTCAATGTACGGTTGAAAGACAATCATTAATTTTGTGCTTCATTCAGACATAGAAATATAAGCGTTTGAAAAAGCACTTATTGAACATATCAAAAAAAATATGCGATTAGAATGGTCTATGTAGTATGCAAATCATTCTAAAATTATTTTTTAAAGCTCAGGTAAATTTTACCTGAGCTTTTTTTATCAACAAAACGAAAAGCAAAAATCCTAAAAGTAAAAGGCCATAACAATCAGTTACGGCCTTTTACTTTATAAAGAATTTTTGATGTCTGTAATTAGTGGTTCTAATTTCTCAATAGTAACATGTTCCATGATAACTACTTTATACCACTTCGGCTGATCATGAACATCAGGAACCAATCCATATTTTTTAGCAACGTCGGCATCTATGGCATCTGCTTTCATTGTAATAATATTGGAGGCTTCACTACGGTAATACTTAATGCCTAATTCATCTAGTTTGTGTGTGAACCAATCACCACGTTTACTTAAGATGAAAATTTTCTCATTCATTCCATAAGGACCATAAGTCATTAATATCATCCAAATAGCTATAGCATTTGCACCCGATCGACTACCAATCATAGTGAAGTCATCACCCTCTACGTAGTCGGCTTTAGTGTTGGCATATTTCATCCATTCTTTTCGAATCAGAAAAATACCCGTTCCATAAGGTGCTTGTAACATTTTATGTGCATCTAATGTTACTGATGTAACTTTAGGATTTCTAAAATCTAGTGCATGTTTCTTGTGAGCAAATGGGAAAAAGAATCCACCATAAGCACCATCAATATGCATCTTATATTCTAGATTATTTTCTTCAAAAGTGGATGTGTATAATTCAATGGGATCGACAGATCCAAACATTGTAGTCATCATATTACTGATCACAACAAAGTATTTTTTGCCATCAGCTGTAGCCTTATCAATACAAGATTGGATATTTGCTTTATTGATTAATCGGCTATCAAAATCTACTGCTACTCGGTAATATGAAAGCGATAAAATATTGCTCGCCTTCGCCATTGAGTAATGAGAATCTTCTGAAGAGATAATGGCAATCTCAGAATTTTTTGCTCCGAATTCTTCTTGATAATAATTTCTATAAATCCAGATCGCTTGCATGTTTGCTTCTGTTCCGCCAGAGGCCACGTAACCGTCAACACTGTTTTTATCCCCTTTAAGAATATCTACGGCACAGACTTCTAGGAGTTCTCTTTCGATACTCTGAGTACCCTTAAAAAAGCTTTCAGATACACCTTGAGTATGGCAGCCAATGTGGTTAGGGTTATGAAGAAGAGTAGTTATAAAAGGGGCATCATTTAAAAATGGTGCGTCTTCCGGGAAAACTTTACTATCTAAATGTGATCCTGGAACTCCGAGACTATGGTCTCCAAAGTATGTTGTATTTTCGTTTAATGCTTTAAAAATACATTCCTTTATTTCTTCTCTACTTTTCTTTTTCCAAATGTGCATTACGTAAAAATGGTTTTGTATGTGTTCTACAAATATAATTAAGCTATAGTTATAGTCTCGTTTTTTTATTAAATCTTGTACAATTAATTACCAATAATTCTCTATGGATATGTGTCTTTTATAGTGTAATTTTAAGTTTGCCAAAACAAGGTTTTCCCATTTTGGCAAATTTGCCAAAATCGAAAACATCCATTTTACCTTTGCATTGATATTTAAATATGAACATGAAAATCCAATGGTTTGTCCCATTCTTATTACTTATTTATTCTTGCTCGAATACTAAAAATAATGAGCCGATATCACCAGGAAATAATTTTTTAAATGGAGTTGATTTGTCTTATGTAAATCAAATTCAAGAAAGGGGAGGATGTTATTTTGATGGAGATAATGAAAAAGATGTGTACCAAATATTCTCTGAAAAAGGGAATGAATTAGTTCGGTTAAGGTTGTGGCATCACCCGATTTGGACGAAGGAATTGTACGGAGATGAAGGAACAAAAATGTATAATGATTTTTATGATGTTCAAAAAAGCATTATTCAATCTAAGAAAAATAATATGAAAACCTTATTGGATTTTCATTATTCAGATACATGGGCTGACCCCGAGAAACAATATGTGCCTAAAGCATGGGAGCAAATTACAGATATAAATGTACTTCGTGATAGTGTCTATAATTATACCTTTTCGACTTTAGATCGACTTGGAGATTCAGATGCTTTACCCGATTTAATTCAGTTAGGCAATGAGACAAATTGTGGTTTGTTTTATTCTGATCGTCCAGAAAATTTCCCAAGTTGTGAAGTTTGTAATGATAAAAATTGGGAGAATGCAGCAACAATTTTTCAGGCAGGAGTAGAAGCTGTAATTGCAATAGAAAAGAAATATGGGGTTGATATAAAAAAGATATTACACGTGGCCGATCCGCAATATTTGGATTGGTGGTTTGGAGAGCTATCAAATTATTCTGTCGATTATGATATTATTGGAGTGTCTTATTATCCTTTATGGCACACCGCAATTTCTTTCAACAATTTACCTCAACATTTAAAATCAATCGGGACAAAATTTAATAAAGAGGTCATGATTCTAGAGACGGCTTATCCATGGACAAGAGAAGGGAATGATGATATGCCTAATTTATTTGGAGACCAAACGCCATTGCCTAATTATCCTTTCACAGCAGAAGGACAACTCAATTACATGAGAGACTTAACAAAAGGGATGAAAGAAGTTGGTGTAGTAGGAGTGGTCTATTGGGAAGCAGCTTGGATTGCTTATCCGATCAAAACGTTGTGGGGTACGGGATCGTCTTGGGAGAATTGCACATATTTTGATTATGAAAATAAGTCTACAATAGTTTTTGACTATTTAAAATAGAAGTACATTTAATAATAAGATGAAAAGGTCTTTTTTATTTAAAAATTAAAAAACTTTGATACTTTAAATTGTATATTTGTTTTCGAAAATACTAACGAGATTAACAATGAATTTAACGCAAAAAAAAGATAGAATAAAATTATTCAAAGCTGATCAAGAACTTCCATACCACTTATTATTACTTGCCGATGAAACCATAGAAGCTATTGATAAATACATTCATGATTCAGAAATCTATATTTATGAAAGAGATCAAAAGACGATAGGGATTTATGCCTGTCAGTTATTGGATGGAGAATCCTTAGAAATAAAAAATATTGCGGTTTCAGAAGAATATCAAGGAGAAGGTATCGGACAGAAATTATTATCTCATGCTATATCAAATGCTACCAAAAGAGGTTTTAAAAATTTGATGATAGGAACAAGTAATGCGGCTTTCCAACAGTTGTATATTTATCAGAAAATGGGCTTCAGATTCCATAAAGTTTTGAAGAACTTTTTTACTGATAACTATAAAAAAGAAATTGTTGAAAACGGGTTAGTACTTAATGATATGTTATTATTGAAAAAGGATTTACAGAAAGAAGATGTAGAAGTATTACAACAAAGTTAAATTTTTGTTTTTTGACTAAATAAATCTTAATTCTTTAAAAGGATTTAACGAAATAACCGTAAATAGTAATGTGTTTATCGGTTAATATAAATGGTCAAAAACGAAAATGGAAAAGACGCTTATGTCTGCTATTCACACTCTAGAAAAAGAGGTGGCAGACACACAAAAACGAATTGACATGATGATCAGTAACGGATCGTCATCTTATGACACGCAACACCTTAAAGTGAAAATCAGACGTTGCCGTTGTCAATTGAATGAACTGAAATTTCAAAATGCGAACAGCTAATTGAAAACTTGAATTACTAAAGAAACTTGCTAAGGACAGAATCCCCATTCTGTCCTTTTTTATTTTCATCTAACTCAAACAATTCTTTATGAATGATTTTAACATTATAGAATATTCTACCTTTGTGGTGTACTAGCATAAAATATAATCTCATAATGGATAAAAATAAACAGAACCTATTTGTGTTTTTATTAGGGTCTTTGGCCATGATTAGTCCGCTTAATATCGACACTTGTTTACCAGCCCTATCACATATATCAAAAGACTTCGGTGTTCCTTTCAGTGATGTAGAAATAAGCATGAGTTTGTTCTTCCTCTTTTTTGGAGTAGGACAATTATTGGGAGGATATTATTCAGATAGAAAAGGAAGAAAAGTGATTGTCGTTTCTGGCTTAATTATAAGCTTAATTGCTTCTGTCTTGCTTTCCTTCTCTAATGGTTTAAATACATTCTATATAGGCAGAGCCGTACAAGCCCTAGGAGGTGGTTTTGTAGGCGTTTCTATAGCGGCAATAGTAAGAGATAACTTTACGGGTAAAGATGCCGCTAGTGTGATGTCATTAGTGACAATGATTGCCATGGGTGCTCCACTAGTTGCTCCAACCATAGGGGCAACGCTTCTTAAGTTTTTTACATGGCATTCCATCTTCATATTTATCGCCATTTATAGTATAATCGTTTTGGTGCCTTTCTTTATGAAAATGAAAAATAAAGTACCAGATCCATCTGATAATATTAGCTTTTTGAGAGGTTTGAAAACAGTATATTCAAACAAACCTGCTTTAGCTTATATGTGTGTGATGGCCATACCTTCGGGTGCCTTGTATACTTATTTAACAACTGCTCCTTTTGTCTATCAAGAGTTCTTTAAATTATCAGAATCGCATTTTGCCATTATTTTTGGTCTTAACGGTGGAGGGTTGATTATTATGAATAAAATCAACTCTGTTTTAGTTCAAAAGCATTCGCCAAGAAAATTATTGCATATTGGATTATGTATTCACTTATCTACTTTATCCTTGATATTGCTGAGTATATTATTCTTTACACCACAGATATATATTGTACTTCCATTACTTACTTTACACTTAAGTTCTTTAGGTTTATTGTCGGGTAATGCTACCTCTATTGCATTAGAAAAATACGAGAAGAAGTTTGCCGGATTAGCCAACTCACAAATGAGAGTTGTTGGTATTGCTTTTGGTGCATTGGCTGGAGCAACAGCAAGCAAGTTGAATAACGGAACATTAGTACCAGCATTTGCAGTAATGTTTGTCTGTTCTTTATTGGGAATAGTTTTATACATTACCCTTAAGAGTTTTGATCTTGAAAGAAAAAGTATATAAAATGGAAAACAATGCTTGCCCTTGTGGTTCTAAAAAAACATATAAAGAATGCTGTGGAATTGCCCACAATGATATTCGCCAAGTAAAAACGGCAGAACAATTAATGCGTTCTAGGTACTCTGCTTTTACTTTAGCTAATGGAGAGTATTTAAATCTAAGTCATCATAGTAAAACAAGACCTCAAGGCAGGAGAGAGCGTAGAGATTTGGTGAAATGGGCCAAGTCTGTAAAATGGGATCATTTAGAGGTGCTACAAGCCATTAAAGGGAGTGAAGATGATGTAGAAGGCGTTGTAGAGTTTAAAGCTTATTTCAGGGATTCTGGAGGCTTACAGGTGATACATGAAAAATCTACTTTTATAAAAGAGAATGGACATTGGGTCTATGATACCGCTTTATAATTATAGATTACTTTAAATAGAAAAGGAGATGTAATGATAAAATTACATCTCCTTTTTTAGTCGTCTCTTGTCTTATTTCAATTTGATATCTATCGGATTAAAATGATACGTTGCGAAAGATTTTTATCTGCAGTAATCAAACGGATGATATAAACACCGTTTTGTAAATTATCACTTAAGCGAATGGTTGTTTGATCACCTGAGAATGAAGGTTGGATGGTTTGCACCACCTGTCCTTGAATATTCTGAACCAATACAGTGGCAGAAGCTACATTAGCATTAGTGACTTGTATAGTAACGTTTGATGACGTTGGAGAAGGGTACATTTTAACTCCTAAACTTTCTAGGTCATCTATGTTTGTAATGTCACCTTCTTCTTCTCCTGGAGTTTCTTCCTCTTCACCTGGTGTCTCTTCTTCCTCACCAGGAGTTTCTTCCTCTTCACCCGGTGTCTCTTCTTCCTCGCCTGGCGTTTCTTCTTCTTCACCCGGTGTTTCTTCCTCCTCACCTGGAGCTTCCTCGTCTACTGTAGATCTCAATTGAATGTCGTCAATATCAAGATTACCATTCCAGTTTCTCAAAACAGAAATCGTTACAGTAACATCAGCAGCAGGAGTAAACGTCCCTTCGTGTTGATGCCACTCAGCAGCTAATGCATCATCGTTCATAGCATTATATTCGCCCGCATTAAATGCAGGTTCTCCTGTTGCAACATCTACTAAACGTAGAGAGCGGGTAAACTTACCACGAGTTTTTCCTCTTAAAATATATTCTACACCGCCTTTTAGTATGAATTCTTGATTTACGCTCACTAAAGTATTTGCAGAAGAATTCGTTGCTTCAATTGTTAATCTCAATGCTTGATCTTCGCCTTCTTTGATAACTGTTAATGTTCTTTCAAGATCTGGTTGTTGACCATCAAAAGTAGATATAACAAAATCAGTATCTTCTAGGTCTTGGTTTTCAGAATAGGCTTGGAAGTCGTTAAAATAAACATCATAACCTGTTTCAGGATCTGTTGGCTCTTCAGGCGTTTCTTCTTCTTCTGTATTTTCTTCAGAGGACATGATCATAATGTTATCCAAATCTAATAGACCGTTCCATTCTCTAAGGATACCTAATCTACCTGTAAAGTCTGCATCAGGAGTAAAACTTACTTCAAGCTTATACCATTCTGCAGCCAAAGCATCATCATTCATGGCATTGTACACTTCTGAAGAATAAGAAGCAGTACCTTCAGCAACATCAATTACTTTAAGAGAACGCTTAAACTTACCTCTTGTGTCTACTGATACCACATAATCTACACCTGCTTTAAATACAAATTCTTCGTGAAGGCGAATCATTGTATTCGCTGATGCGTTTGTTGCATCATTATTATATCTCAAGAACTCTTCATTATTCTCGTGAGTGATCGTTAAAGTTCTTGCAAGATCTGTTTCTTGATAAGCGTCATACCCAAAATCTTTTTCGTTTTGATCTTCACCTTCGGTGTAGGTAGAGAAGTCGTTTTTATACATCTCATATGGCGTTGCTGGTGCAGGACCTTCAGTAGGAAGATCATCTTCTACTTTTAGGTCGTCGATGTCTAATTTGCTATTCCAATGTCTTAGAACTCCAACAATTACATTCATATCAGAATCAGGAGTGAACGATAAAGAATGTTCATGCCATAAAACGATTAAATCAGGATTATTCTCAGCATTGTAATCAGTATCAATTGCTATTGCTGAGTTTGTTACAGTATTAATAACCCGTAAACCACGTTTAAATGGTCCTCTTGTTTTAGCAGTAAAATTATAAGTTACACCAGCTTTAACGGCAAAAGCATTACTACCTTTTACCATGGCACTAGAAGCTGAATTTGGATCTACATTTGGTGTGTCATAAGACATGTATTTGTTGCCGTCTTCTTCTTCAATAACCAATGTTCTTGGTTGATCTGGATTTTGATAAATGTCTAAAAAATAATCCCCTTGAGTGACGATATCATCGCCAGTAGTGTAGCCATCAAAAGTGTTTTCGTACACCGTGTTTTGCGCCGTCAAAACAAAGCTAAAGGATAAAAGTAATAATAAAGTTGTTAGAATTTTTTTCATACTTGTGTTGTTAATAAATGAACAACACCTGCTCTTATATCTTTACATTCTAGATTGAAGTATAAGGTAAATTTGTCTAATTCTTTTTGTAGAATGAAGTAGTATAATTCATTAAGTTTAGAACAGGTGTAAAGTTGAAACCTGTCCAAAACTATTATTTTACCCTTTTTGTAATGTAGTTCTGCGTGTCTAAAATGTATTGATTTATAGGAATTTAAAGATTGATTTAAAGCGTGATAAATACGAAAAAATACAATTTTAAGTCACTAAATCGAATTATTCCTATAATAGTAAAAAATTATCTATTAAACGTTTTATATACACTTTATAAAGTTTTCTCTACCCATTGTCGAGCAGCTCTAGAATCTGTAAAATACTTCACTTCTAAGGGACCTGATTGTGCTTTTTCTTCATCAAATGTTTGCTCAATGGATAAATCTTGGATTAAGTTTCCACTTAAAATAAAAGCAATTCTCTTGATACCGTTTTTGATATAACCTGGAATAATCTCATTATCATGCCATGTCTGTAAGTCAAGATTCATAGTATAATGATACAGCCTTGTATCTACCATAAAAGCATTAATATTATTAGCAACACCTTGTGTGCTTATGAGTTTGGCTAACGAAAGGATGTGCTCTTTAAACTCTTCATCGGACATTTCTCTACCTGCTTTATTTTCCCATTGTATAAAGTAGAAGTTCTCGATCTTATTTACAGTCCAAAAATTAGTTTCAAATTGAATGTCAATGTTAATATTATTAGTGTGTTCCATGAGAAATATTAGTATTTAATAATTTATAAGGGCAATGTTCTTTATAAGAAATACTCTTTTTTCTACAAATACAATACCCTATAGGATTACATGTATTTGTAGATTAGAATAATACAACAAATTCAAAATAAAAGATAAGTTGATAGACTTAATTCGAAATATAGTTTGATAACAACATTGATATTTATCATATACAGAATAAAATTCTAATATATTAATACTAAAAACTACACTTTTTCAAGATTCTAACTTATGTTTGCGATAATAACTAAATCATATATAAATAGATATAATCACATACTACAAAGCACATGAAAGCATTAGTTAAATCTAAAGCCGAGAAAGGTTTATGGATGGAGGATGTTGCCATTCCAGAGGTAGGCCCTAACGATGTTTTGATTAAAGTTTCTAAATCATCAATCTGCGGTACTGACTTACACATTTATCTATGGGATGAATGGGCAAGTAAAACTGTTCGAGTAGGACAAACTATTGGTCACGAATACGTAGGTCATGTTGCGGCTTACGGTAGTGAGGTAAAATCCTTTAAAGAAGGTGATAGAGTTACAGGAGAAGGTCACATTGCTTGTGGTCGTTGTCGTAACTGTAGAAGAGGTCGTCAGCATATCTGTGAAAGGACAATTGGTATTGGAGTGAATACAGATGGATCTTTTGCTGAGTATGTTAAAGTACCGGCTTCTAATGTGATGAAAATTAATGAAGCCATTCCAGACGAGGTAGTATCTATTATGGATCCTCTAGGGAATGCTACTCACACCGCACTATCTTTCCCTCTAATTGCCGAAGATGTATTGATTACAGGTTCTGGTCTAATTGGAAGTATGGCTATTCAGGTGGCTAAATTTGCAGGTGCACGTAATATCGTCGCTACAGAGATGAACGAATACCGTGCAGAATTGGCAAAGAAAATGGGAGCAACTAGAGTTGTAAATCCTAAGCATGAAAGATTAGAAGACGTTATGGCAGAATTAAAAATGACTGGTTTTGATATCGGTTTGGAATGTTCTGGTTCTCCTATCGCTTTTAATCAGATGATTGAGCACATGTATAACTCTGGTAAAGTATCTTTATTGGGTATCCTACCAAATTCGGCTCAAGTAGATTGGAATAAAATTATCTTCAGAGGTTTAACGCTTAAAGGAATCTACGGTCGTGAGATGTACGAAACGTGGTATCAGATGGAACAAATGCTTCTTTCTGGATTGGATATCGAGCCTATTATCACTCACCGTTTTGGTATTGACGATTTCCAAAAAGGTTTCGATATTATGGAATCGGGCAACTGTGGTAAAGTGATCCTTAACTGGGACTAACATCAATCAATCTATCAAACATTAATCCTGAATAAAATGAGTAAAAAAATATATGATAGTCTTAAAGAAGACTTAAAACAAATTGAAGCTGATGGCTTATACAAAAACGAAAGAATTATTGTAAGCCCTCAAGATGCTGAGATTACCTTAAATACAGGTCAGACGGTATTAAACTTCTGTGCAAATAACTATTTAGGACTGTCAAACCACCCTAGATTGATTCAAGCAGCGAAAGATGCTATGGATACACATGGTTTTGGTATGTCATCGGTTAGATTTATTTGTGGCGCAACTGATCTTCATAAAAAATTAGAACAAAAGATTGCGGACTTCTTCGGTGCAGAAGAAACGATCCTTTATGCAGCATGTTTCGATGCTAACGGAGGTGTTTTCGAACCACTTTTAACGGCTGAAGACGCTATCATTTCAGATACATTAAACCACGCTTCTATTATCGACGGTGTTCGTCTATGTAAAGCAAAGAGATACCGTTATGCCACTGCAGATATGGCGGATCTTGAGAAGCAATTACAAGCGGCTCAAGAACAACGTTACAGAATTATCGTTACAGACGGTGTATTCTCTATGGACGGTCACGTGGCTCCAATGGACGAGATCGTTGCACTAGCGGACAAATACGATGCTCTAGTGATGGTAGATGAGTGTCACTCAGCAGGTGTAGTAGGTAAAACAGGTAGAGGTGTGACGGAACACTTCGATATTCGTGGAAAAGTAGATATCATTACAGGTACTTTAGGTAAAGCTTTCGGTGGTGCTATCGGTGGTTTTACTACAGGTAAAAAAGAAGTTATTGATATGCTTCGTCAACGTTCTCGTCCTTACTTGTTCTCTAACTCTATTCCTCCATCAATTGCAGCGGCAGGTATCGAAATGTTTGATATGATGGATTCTACGGATGAGTTATCGACTAAATTACACGAGAATACCGCTTTCTTTAAAGAAGAAATGTTATCTGCAGGTTTCGATATTAAACCTACTGAGTCGGCTATTTGTGCAGTGATGTTGTACAATGCTGAATTGTCTCAACGTTTTGCTGAGAAGCTTTTAGAGAAAGGTATCTATGTTATTGGATTCTATTTCCCTGTAGTTCCTAAAGAACAAGCTAGAATTAGAGTTCAGTTGTCTGCAGCTCATACAAGAGCACATTTAGAAAAAGCAGTGAAAGCATTTACTGAAGTAGGAAAAGAGCTAGGTGTTATCAAATAACACACTTTAAACTACTAAATGTAATTTATAATATGAAAAAAGCGTTAGCATCTACTCGATACTAACGCTTTTTTTATTTTATGATTTAAAATTATCGTCTTCTAATAATGACTGTGCGAAGTAATCTAAAGGTACTTCTTCGTCTTCTTTATTCGCTTTTACAAATCCAAATATTGCGATCATTGGAGCAAGTAACGTAAATAGTAATTTCATAGATAATGGTGTTGATGTAGTTTTAGATTTAATTGCTATTGATTTACCAAACGGTAAGAAAAAATAACGGGTTACCTAAAAAAGCTCAATAACTTCCAAAATGGACTTTATTTAAACTTTTATATGTATTGTATCTAAAATCTAAGATTACTTAACACTGTTACCTTTTTTATTAGTTACTGTATATTACTTGATTAAGAAGAATTTATAACTGATTGATCATCGCTTTATCAAAATCTTCCATGAAGGCAGAAAGCACAAATGGATCTAGGTTGGAATGATCAAAAGTAATGGAAATTGGTATCAGCATTTGTGTATGTTTCTGATAGCGCTTTCCAAAATAGAAGTAAGGTCTAGCAGAATCTAAAGCCGACTGATGTAACTGGAAACTTGTGAATTGTAGATTAGGCAAGTTCCCAATGAAGTGAGCAGATGCCCATACCAAAGGAGGAAGTGGCTCAAAATCTCCATCCGTGCTAAATGCTTTATCTACACCTCTACGATAATTCACAAAGTATTCATCTATTGTAGAATTTACAGGATCTTCTACCATTATTTCAGAAAAACGTTTGTCGCCACCCACGGCTATTGGACTAAATGTAGGTAAGTTATCAAAGATGTACCACTCGTTACCCAACTTTCTATATCTAAAATAAGGGTGCTTGTCCATTGTTTTCACCAAACACCACATCAAATAGGCTGTAAACGATGCTCCATCCTTATCTTTAAGTTGATCTTGGTAATATGTATACCCTTCTGTAATATCCAATTGCAGGGTCATTTGTAAGTTAGGTTCTCTTACAATATCTTTTTGATGGAAGAAATCAACCGACCATTGTTCGTATGAACTCAACGATGCTTTATCAATTTTTTTTCCTCCAAATCTATTTAATAGCTCTTGAATTTCCATTTTATTTTTAAGTAAATACAATTATAAAAAATTATTTATGTATTAATAGTTATATTTTTTGATGAAAAGTATTAGATTTATTTTGAAAAAAATAGAATTTATGAGACTAACAAACTGAACAATATATTTTTTATCATGAAAAAAAAAAGAGCAAGCTTATTTTTCTTAAAAAGAAGGTTTATTAAAATACAAAAAAAGAAAGATTTCAGAAAAAAGTACTTAAGAATAAAAAACAGTTCTAGATTAAGTCAAGCTCAAATCCAATTTAGTAAAAGAATAAAAAAATCTATCTGTAAACCACTTCCCGAATTTAGTTCTTTTAGAGAAAAACCTGAAATTTTAATTAATTATATAAATGATTTACAGTTAAACATTAATAATAGAAAGGAAATCTATATTAATATGAAGAATGTTAAATCAATAAGTCAAGGTGCAATAATATCTATACTATCTATTATTAATCAAAGAAACGATAATAATTTACCAATATTCGGAAGTATACCTAAAAATAATAAAGTAGCCAAAATATTAGAATCATCTGGTTTTTATAATAGTTTAAAAGGTAATGATGTTGGATACAATCAATCTCCTAATATTATTCTCAATAATAGACATTCACAAGTAGACCCTGTATTATGTGATGAAATAGTACAAAAGGCAATGCAAACAATATGTGGAGTTAAGAAAAGAAATTCTAAACTATATGGTTTAATCATGGAAATGATGGCTAATTCAATAAATCACGGATATCCTAAAGGGAATAATTTATTGAATTTAACTTTTAGATCAGCGTGGTTTATAAAAAAGAGTTGGCTTTTGTCAATTAGTCATCAAAAAGAAAAAGTTACATTTGTATTTTTAGATTATGGAGTAGGGATATTAGAGACTATTAAATTAAAATTGGGTCAAAAAGTCTTGAATAGTATTTCTCCAAGGAATGAAAAAATTTTATTACAAGTATTTAATGGTAAAATAGGATCTAGAACAGGTTTACCATTTAGAGGGAAAGGATTACCCAAAATTTATACATCTTTTCAGCAAAACTATATTAGTGATCTCTTTGTTTTAACTAATAATGTTATCTTAGATTATAAAAATCAGAATTTTTATAAATTAAAGTCTGATTTTAATGGTACTTTGTATATTTTTGAAATTGATAAGACTTGTTTATAGAATGAAAAACATAATAAATATAGCAAAAGAATTTTCTGAAACACCAGGTGCTAGATACATTACAGATGGTAAATTTTCAGGACAGGAATTTTATGAAAATATCCTTAAACCTAGATTTAATAACTTGAAGGATAATGAAATACTTACAATAGTTTTAGATGGTACAGCAGGGTATGCTACATCCTTTTTAGATGAAGCTTTTGGTAGATTATCTCGTGAGTATAAATCAAAGATTGTTTTAGATAAAGTGAGGTTTATATCACATGAAGAACCTGATTTAATTAATGAGATTGAATGTTATATAAATGAAACAAATAAATAAAAAGGATATACTCATTTTTATAATCACAATTTCTATTTGTTGGATTTTTTCTGAATATATTTCTAATTATGAATACTTTGTTTGGAGAAAAGAGATAGATATTTTTAGTGTAATTAGTTTATTAATAACATCTTCAATAGGTATTTATATTGCTGTTTATTTGAATAAATCTATTGAGGCTTCCAAATTTGAAAAAGAACTAATTATTGAAGAAGTAAAAAAAATAAAGCCGATCATTCTTGAAATTAAACAAGGGTTATTAGATAATAAGTTAGAATTCAATACTACCATAAATAATTTTAAAAAAATGGGTAGCAGATTGTCTGAAATTGATCAGCTAAATAAAATATTATCTTTTAATTTAAATGTAGATGATATAATTGAAGATTATAGAATACTAAAGAGAAATATAACAGGAATTTCTCCTTTAGTTACTGGAGAAGATAAACTAAAATACATTGAATTTGGTGATGAAATTAAAAGATCTGATTCAATTAGTTTAATTGATAAAATAGGAGAAAATCTTATACGTTTGGCATCAACTGCTTATAGATCCTAATTTTATGTTAAAAACACTAAGTAAGTTTTTATAATTAATAACTAACAATAAATATAACAAGTTATTTTAATTCCATAATTCTCAATATGGGAAAATAGGTTTTAGAACGCGATAAACTCATAATAGATTATTAATTAATCTTTTAAGATGCTTTATCAATTTTTTTTCCTCCAAATCTATCTAATAGCTCTTGAATCTCCATAATTAAAACTAAAGTTAGTTAGTATAAGGAAACAAAGGTATAGGAATACTTAAATAACTAACAATCGATTTTCATATATTTGTTCTTTAGCTAAGCAAACAAACATAAAGCAGATTGAAAAAGAGATACAAATTTTTAGTTTTTTTGATATTATCACCCATCGTCATCATTGGAGTGATGAGTGTAAATCAGGTCTTTACCAAAAATAAAGGGCAAAGTGTTTCCCGTGGAACACGTGCTAACGGCAGTTTAGAGAACGGTTGGCTGATCCCCTATTCAGGAAATAACTTCAATTATTTTAGCTATATCAGTTACTTTTTGATGGAAAACGGATATGTGCACCACAAGGTATATCAAGCGGTAGTGGATAGTTATGCAGCTCTGGAAAAGTCTCAACCCGAAAAGCATTTCACCATCATGGAATGTAGCGATAAAAATGGAGGACCGGTTTGGTTTCATAAAACTCACAGAAACGGAACAAGTATCGATTTTATGTCGCCTAAAATCAAAAATGGAAAAGTATATAAAGATCTCGACAATTGGGGACTGTTTCATTATGTGTTAGAGTTTGATACCGAAGGTAAACTTCAAAAGAAATATCCATATACCGACTTTATTCATCCACAAATAGGTAAATCTGTTAGTAATTACCTCGATCCAGAAGTAGAGATTGATTTTGAAACGATGGCACAGCATATTTTGGCTTTAGACGATGCGTGCAAGAAGAACGGTATTCGCATTTCTAAAGTCATTTTGATGATTGAATTAAAGAAAAAACTGTTTGCGACACCTTCTGGAAAGAAAGTTTTGGCTAGAGGTATACCGTTTGCGACCAAACTACCTGATGCTGTAAATAGAATGCATGAGGACCATTATCACATCGATTTCAACATAAATTGATGTTTATATAGGGATATATGTTGTAAACAGGAGGGTATATATATTGAAATAAGTATTTTTTGTTAAATATATATACCCTTCATTATTGCCTCTTGTATCTTTGTGATGATGAAAAGAAGCAGTATGAAATACATTAACCTATTACTTTTGATGTTCCTTTCACTCAAGATTTTTGCTCAGTTTAATTTTAGAGCACTTGATGCTGAAAAGGGATTATCACATATCAATGTGACTTCAATACTTCAGGATGATGAAGGATACATTTGGTTGGGAACAAATAACGGACTGAACAGATACAATGGCTTTGAAATAAAAACATTTTACAGCAGTCCTCACCACGAACATACTTTAACGAGTAGTAGAATATCCGAATTACTCCTTGACAATAAAGGACAGCTTTGGGTCGGTACAAGAGATGGAGGCTTGAACCTTTATTTATCGGATCAGAAAGGTTTTCAGTCCTTTTATGATAATACCGCAAGCAATATCACAGCAATTTTCCAAGACAATAACGAAAACGTGTGGGTAGGAGCATACGATAGTGGGTTAGGTAGAGTTAATCAAAAAGCAACTGAAATTGTCTATTATCAGCCTTTAGGAAATAATATTACCATATCTAAGATTGCACAATGGGATGCTCAAACATTATTGGTGGGGACAAGATCAAATGGTTTATACTTATTTGATATAGCAGAGAAACATTTCACGAAAGTACCTTTTGAGGAAGGTGTGACTACCATTCGTGATATTATTACTTGGAATGGCCAAACCATTATAGGGAGTTTTCATTCGTTATTTGTTATTGAAAAAGGAGATAACAATGAAATTATCTATAAAAAACTGATAGATTATAAGTTTGATGCCATTTCATCAATTACTCAAAAGGAAGGAAATCTGTTTGTAGGAACGAAGAAGGGATTGTTGGTCTTGGATCAAGAGGGACAAATTACGTCCTATCAATCGAGTAAAAATATCATCAATAGCTTATTGAGTAATAGTGTAAATACATTATGTGTCGATACTTCTGGAGTGTTGTGGATAGGCACTACTTCCGGAGCAAATTATGCAAACTTATATTCTTTTCAGTTACAAACGATAGGTATTGAGGCCTTAAACAAAGAAAACGTTAATGTTGTATTCGAGGATTCTCAAAAGCAATTGTGGTTCGGTTTAAAGAGTGCGAAGTTGGTAAAATATGCCAATGGTAAAGCTACAGTGTACGAATCGTTATCAAAGAAAAAAGGAGCGTTAGATGCCTATGGAGGGATAGAAACGATTACTGAAGACGAACATGGACAACTATGGATTGGAAGTTGGGGCGCCGGTATCTCTACTCTAAATATCAAAGAGGAAATGAGGGGACGACCTTATTTCAATAAAATTCAGCATCCGAAACTTCATTCGACAATTACTTCAATTATTTCTTATCAAGGAGATATCTATGCAGGTACGTTTAGAAAAGGACTGATAAGAATTGTGATGGATAAGAAGGGGAAATTGAAGGATGTTCAAGTCATTAAATACCGAAAAAAGCAAAAGAGACAGCATCAATTAGCTAGCAATACGATCAACGCTTTATACAAAGATCCTTTTGATAATTGCTTATGGATTAGTTCGCCAGAAGGGATTACCAAACTAAAGAAGAAAAAAGGGCGATTGGCCCTTAGAAGTTATCATGTGGCTTTGGAGCATGGGACTTCTAAACCAGCTTTCAGTTGGGAAGTCTGTAAAACATCTTCAACAACTTTGTGGGTCGGTACCATCGAAGAAGGTCTTTCACGCTTAACCTTTGATGAAAAAACAGCACAATTAAAGGAAATAAAGACATTTACTACTGCCAATGGTTTGCCTTCCAACTCCATTCAATCTTTAGAATTCGATAAAGAAAACAATGTGCTTTGGATTAGTGGAAATGGACTAACGCAATTTGATTTAAATACATTCAAGACAAAAACGTTTACCTCAGTAGATGGTCTAGAAGGAGGTTATTTTAGAGTGAATTGTTCTGTACATTTAAAAAACGGGGATTTCTGTTTTGTATCGGATAAAGCAATTAACATGATTCCCGCTCAAACCATCTATGATAACCCTATCGTACCTCAAACAATCTTTGAATATTTGATTGTTGACGGTCAAGAGGTGCACGAACAAGATACGGTAAGTGGTAATCTGATCTTGAAAAAGCCGATGTACAAGACGAAAGACATCATTTTAAATCACGATCAGAATAATATAGAAATCGGATTTAACGGAATGCATTACGCTACTCCAAATAAAAATAAGTATCAATATCGTTTGATTGGTTTCAATAAAGATTGGCAAACCACCAACGAAGGCAGGGTGGTCTATTCCAATTTACCTTATGGTGAATATACTTTGGAGGTGAAATCAAGCAATAGCGATGGAATTTGGGAACAGGAAGCCAAGATCATCAACATCACAGTAGAAACTCCTTGGTGGCACACCTATTGGGCCTACCTCATCTATTTGATGATCATTTCGGCTATTATTTGGCAAATCAACAAGCTGATATTTAATCGACATAAATTAAAGCAAGAGTTGGAAGTGGAACGCTTCAAAATGGAGAAGAACGAAGAATTAACGTTGATGAAAATTCGTTTCTTCGTCAATATCTCTCACGAATTACGTACGCCTCTGACTCTAATTTCAAGTCCATTGGAAACGCTTTTAAAGCAAACCGATTTAAAAGGACAAACACAAGAGTACCTACAGGTGATGAAGCGAAATGCAGATCGCTTGTTGGAATTGTTTGATCAGTTATTGGACTTTAGAAAAATTGAAACGGGTAATCATAAAACGAAATTTAGAAAAGTAGATGTAGTCAGCTTCACCCGTTTGGTCGCCTCATCTTTCGATACTTTGGCCAAAGACAATCAGATCAATTATGCCTTTCATGCTCATATCGATTATTTAGAAGCATGGGTAGATAAAGATGCTTTGGAAAAGATGATTTATAACTTACTGTCGAATGCATTTAAGAATACAGCAGAGGGCGGAAATGTATTGATCGATTTGGATAAAAAAGGCGAGGGTTCCTATCAAATAGCAGTTAGCGATACAGGAGTAGGTATTCCAAAACCTGAACAAGAACATATATTTGAGGTTTTCTATCAAACAGAAAACAAACAAGACCGAGGTACGGGTATTGGTCTTGCTTTAGTGAAAAAGCTAGTGGATGCTCATTATGGAGAAATATCATTAGAAAGTGAGAAAGAACAGGGATCAAAATTTTACATCACGCTTCCTCTGGGAGATCAGTTTATGCATTCTTCAGAGAAAGTGATAGAAGAAGAGGTGGTAGAAGTTGTAGAGCCTGAAGAAGAAACTACCCAAGAAGTAGTGGAGGAGAACCGTCCTAAAGTTTTAATAGTGGAAGATAACTTGGAGATCGCTTCTTACTTAAAGACAGAATTTATTCGTAAGTATCAAGTGATATTGGCCCATAATGGTCACGAAGGTTATGAGAAACTATTAGAAGAAAAACCTCATATCGTTATTTCAGATATTATGATGGCCGAGATGAGTGGTCTGGAACTCTGTAAAAAGATCAAGCAGAATCCACATTTGAGTCATCTTCCGGTAATTCTATTAACGGCAAAGAATAGCGACGAAGATAAATTACAAGGTATTGAGAGTGGAGCAGATGCTTATATCGTAAAGCCATTTAAAATCGATTTCTTATTAGCGAAAGTGGAGAATTTGTTGGAAGAGAGAAAATCTGTAAAACAATTCTTTGCGACGAAAAAGGAAATGACGGTGGAAGATCCGGAAAAAGAAAAGTTTTTGGATAAAGCAAAGAAAGTAGTCGAGGAGAACTTCCTTAACGAGCAGTTCGATGCCAAAGAATTTGCTGTAAAAATGGGGTTAACTTATGCGACGCTTTATAATCGCCTAAAAAAATACCAAGACATTTCTGCCACCGCTTATATTAGAAAAATCCGATTACTTAAAGCAGCAGAATTGATTGCCAACACAGAACATTCGATAAAAGAAATCCAATTCCTAGTTGGCTTCAACGATGCGAAATATTTTAGAACGAACTTTAAAAAGTTCTTCGAAATTACCCCATCAGAATATCTAAAACGCTACAGAAAAGTAGATTTAAAAGCGTAAGTGTATTTACTATTAACCATTAGTAGAATGGCCTTTTCGGTATCGGGAAGGCCATTTTTTAATATATAACCTCTTACAAATTAATATATCACCTCTTTAAGAAGTGTTCCTCCTACTAATTTTGATTAAAGCAAAATCAATTATTACAAACTCCTTAATAAAGAACTTCATTGAAATGAAAAAACGAATACAATTACTATTACTAATGGTTTGTGGCATCCTACTTCATGGGAATGCGCAAGTTATACCAACAGAAGGTGACGGCACTGCTGAAAATCCATATTTAGTTTCCTCTTTAGATCATCTAAGATGGATCTCTGAAGGAGATGGAGGATTGGGAGATGGACAACGTTGGCAATTGCACTACAAACAAACGGCAGATATCGACGCCACTGCGACAAAAGATTGGCATAGTGGAGAAGGTTTCCGACCTATGGGAGACCTGAATAAAAAATTTAGAGGAAGCTATGATGGGGATGGTTTTAAAATCAGCAACCTATACATCAACAGAATTGTGGATCACGTAGGTCTATTTGGTTATATCGATGAAGCTGGTATTGTAAAGAATGTACATTTGATTGATATGAACGTGACAGGCGATCGTTTTGTAGGCGGTTTGGCTGGTTTAATGGATAATCAAAGTACATTGTCAAATAACCTTTTGACAGGAGCGATTACTGGTAGAAGATTTTTAGGAGGTATTGTCGGTGAAGCCAACAACGAATCGATTATAGAAAAAAACATCTCTTTTGTAACGATTACAGGTACTGGAGAAGTTGGAAACAACGACAATAGAGGTGCTGGTGGGATTGCAGGTAGAATTTACAATAAAACTCAAGTTGTCCATAATTACTTTGCAGGAGGGATAAATGTAGGAAATCAGACAGGTGGTTTATTTGCCTTATCTCATACTACTGTTGTAGTATCGAATACTTATTGGGATACAGAAACTACAGGATTAGATATAGCCGATGCTGAAAGTAAATTTCCAGATGTAAAAGGTCTAACCACATCGGAATTTGGCGTAGCTGATAACTTTATGAATTGGGATTTTGATAATCAGTGGGCAATTGCTAAAGTGGTTTCATTGGATGATCAATTCAGACCTTTCTTCCAATCAATTACAAAAAGAACAATTGAGTTATCCGCAAACGACGATACTTTTGGAAGTGTTTCTGGAGGAGGAGTTCATCATTTAGGAAATAACGTAACAGTGACCGCCTCAGCTAACACAGCCTACACTTTTGTGCATTGGTTAAATGGAGATGATATTGCTTCTACGGAAGCTGAATATACTTTTGAGGTGAGTGAAGATCTTTCTTTAAAAGCGGTTTTTGAAATCAAGCAGTTGACCATTACTGTCACACAAGTTGATAATGGAACAATAACTCCTGCTACCACGACAGTGGAATATGGTAGTTCTCAAAAATTCACTATCGAAGCTGCAGAAGGTTATGAAATCTTAGATGTAAAAGTAGATGATGAATCCAAAGGTGCTATAGCTGAGTATACATTTGAGGATGTAGTCGCTGATCATTCAATTAAAGCTTCATTTAAGGAAATAGTTCTACCAACATATACAATTACGGTTACTCAAGGTGAAAATGGAACGATCACTCCAGGTACTATCGATGTGACAGAAGGGGAAGCTCAAACTTTTGAAATAACAGCTTCAGAAGGGTATGAAATTTCAGATGTATTGGTGGATGGAACCTCTGTGGGTCAAGTATCAGAATATACTTTCGAGAATGTGATGTCAACGCATACAATTACGGCTTCATTTACAGAAGTTGTTCTACCAACCTATACAATTACGGTTACTCAAGGTGAAAACGGAACGATCACTCCAAGTACTATCGATGTGACCGAAGGAGATGATCAAACTTTTGAAATAGTACCTTCTGAAGGTTATGAAATATCAGATGTATTGGTGGATGGAGCCTCAGTGGGTCAAGTATCAACATATACTTTTGAGAATGTGATGTCAACACATACAATTACGGCATCGTTTACAGAAGTGGAAGTTCCTATTGAGAAGTTCACGATTACCGTTATTCAAACAGAGAATGGCAACATCACACCAGAAACAATGGAAGTGGTAGCTGGTCAAAATCAGACTTTCGTGATATCTGCCAATGAAGGGTATGAAATTGAAGAACTTTTGATCGATGATGAATTAGTTGAGGTTTCAGAAAGTTATACTTTCACCGATGTACAAGCAGATCACACAATTAGTGCTATATTTGTAGAAATTGAAGAACCACCTTTAAGTATTGATGATATTCACGGTATCAAAGTTGGACCTAATCCAACAAGCAATACGATTCAACTTTTTGGTGTACCGCAAAATACAAACTTCACTATTCATGATGTATTGGGTAATGTTTTACTGAACGAACAAACAAATACATTAAATCAAAGAATCGATGTGAGTACATACCAAAGAGGGGTGTATATCTTGACTTTAGAAAATTATGGATCGGTAAGAATCATAAAACAATAAATAAATGAGTATTAGGGAGCACTTAAACTGACTCCCTAATATTCAACACCTTTTTTTAAAAATATCACCCTCTCAATCAGGTAACGGATAAATAAATTTGTGAGAGGATAGTAAATCAAGCTTTTCAAAAAGCATTAAAGGAGACAGACTTATATTAACCGACAAATGAAATGAAACGATTAACTACATTTTTTCTTGTCTATTTATTAGCATTCATCACCAACGCTCAAGAAATACCAACTAAGGGCGATGGATCTATTGCTAATCCTTACCTGATTGAGAATTTAAATCAATTAAAATGGTTAAGTGAGGGCGATACAGATATTTCGGACGAAACAAGATGGAGCATGCATTATCAATTAGTAAGTGATATTGATGCTACCGACACTAAAAATTGGAATGAAGGATTAGGGTACAGACCTATTGGCAATAGCACCAATCCTTTCAATGGATCATTCAATGGCAATGATTTTACAATAAGTAATTTGTACAGTAACCGTCCATCAGAAAGATACATTGGTTTATTTGGCTTTTGTAATGCGGCACTTATCGAAAATATTCAGTTGGTAAATGTGGAGTTGGTTTGTGAACGATTTGCAGGTGCATTGGCCGGTAAAATAGAAAATACCACCAAAGTAGAACATATCGTTGCTTCCGGTCAGGTGAGTGGTCAGAGAGGCATTGGAGGTGTATTTGGGGAAATAAACTTTACTTCAGAAGCAAATTATATTCTTTCATTCACCAATGTTGAAGTCGTGGAGGGAGAAAAAAATGTTGGAGGTGTAACGGGTGTTTTCTACAACAACTCATTCATAAGACATGCCTATGCAGTAGGAACTGTAAAAGGTGCTTCTGATATTGGTCCGATTGTAGGAGCAGGTCATCTCGCTAACGCTGATAAACTATGTGTTATAGAAAATAGCTACTGGGATAAAGAAACGACAGGATTAACCACTCAAGAAGCAGTAGAAGACGAAAGAGGACTAACAACGGCTCAGTTTTCTGATGCCACGAATTTTCCGGATTGGGATTTTGATCAAGTATTTGAGGTCGCAACGCATTCATATGATTCCCAACAGCGACCTTATTTTAAGTGGTTAAATCAAGTGCGTTTGTTGGTTTATAACCCTCAGACTAATGTTGGGTCTACCACAGGGCAGGGTAGATACACAAAAAATGAGGTAGTAGAATTGGCGGCTATTCCCAATAGTGCGTCCGTAGAATTTTCTCATTGGATTCATCAAGAAGAAGAGGTAAGCACATTGCCAACTATTGAGGTAACGATGGATCAACCAAAATTATATCAACCATTATTTGAAGCAACTACTTACATTATTACCACATCACCTTCTCAAAGAGGAACAATTATTCCAGAAACTGCAGAAGTGACGGAAGATAGCGAAGTGACATTTACGATCACTCCAAATTTAGGCTATGAGATCAAAGAAGTATTGATTAATGGTGAATCTATTGGAGCGGTATATGATTTTTCGTTAAGTGGTATTACGCAAGATACGCATATTGAAATGCTATTTGATCCGATCGCTTATAGTATTCCAGAAGGGGAAGGAACGGAGACAAATCCTTATCTGATATCAACTTTAGAAGAACTTCGTTGGGTATCGGAAGGAGATACTACTTCTGAGGTAGGAGAAGGACAACGTTGGAGGTACTATTTTCAACTCATAAGAAATATTGATGTGGCCGATTCCAAAAATTGGCATGCTGGTAAAGGTTTTAAACCACTAGGAAATTTGGACAAGCCATTTAGAGGTCATTTCGATGGACAAGGATACACACTAGAAAATATATTTATAAATAAGCCTTCAGAGCGCTATTTGGGTGTTTTTGGTTATGGTTCGGAAGGAGCAAGCATCAAAAATATGAAGGTACAGAACATTGATATTACCGGTGACCGATATTTAGGAGGACTTATTGGAAAGGCAGATAATATGATTATTGAACACGTTTCTGCTGAAGGCGAATTGAAAGGAGCAAGAATATTAGGAGGTATCGTTGGTGATTTAAACCAAGGTGCTCAACTTTCTTATGCCACCTCTTTTGTCGACATCTTAATACCAGATGATGAACGTAACACTGGCGGTATTGCGGGTACAGCCTACAATAGTGCAACAATTGCTCAATCTTATGCTGTTGGTTTAGTGACGGGTGGATCAAATACAGGAGGCATTGTTGGAAATGGACATTCTAATATTGTTGTCACAAATAGTTATTGGGATAAAGAAACCACAGGTCAGACAAGGTCTCATAATTCAGAAGATACTTTTGGTAAGAGTACAAGTGAATTTGAAAACGAAAGTACTTTTGCCGGTTGGGATTTTACTTCTACTTGGAGAATCATCACCAATGAAGAATGTGATGAACATCCCAGACCCTATTTATCGATGCATTATTTAACGAAAGTGATGGCCTATGCGAATAGGAGTCATTGGGGAACGGTAAACGGAAATGGCGCTTATGAAAGTGGTGAAGAGGTAAGACTTCAGGCAGCAGCAAATAATGGATTTTACTTTATAGAATGGCAAAAAGGAGGAGAGTTCTTAACAGACAGCCAAAACGTTACGATTACTGTAGGTGAAAATGATGAACATTTTGTGGCTGTATTTGGGGCGACTCAGTATGAAATAGATGTAGAACATTCCGAAAACGGAAAGGTAGTTCCGGGTTCCACGGTGGTAAATCATTTAGACGATATCACTTTTCAATTTATTCCAGATGAAGGTTACGATGTAGATTATGCAATCATCAATAACGATACAATCCGAGGTATTTACGAATATACTTTCCAAGCGGTCACTCACGGTCATGTAATCTTTGTACAGTTCAAAGAATACGAACCTTTTATCTATACAATTCCTGCTATCGCTGGAGATGGTGGTTCAATTGCGCCAGAATTGGGAAGAGTAGAAGAAGGACAGGATATAGAATTCATTATCACTCCAATTGCAGGATATATAGTTGAAGATGTATTTGTAAACGGACAATCCATGGGACCTCTAACCTCTTATGTATTTGAGGAAGTATGGGATAATCATACGATTTCAGCATCATTTAGAAGGGATGATATTAATTCAATAGATGATAGAATAGGCTATATTAAAGCTTATCCCAACCCTGTTCAATCGAGGTTAACCTTGGAAGTGAAAAATCAGAGTCGTATTCAATTAGTTGATGTTTACGGCAGGGTAATGATCGATCAAGAATATCCAATAGGGACACATCAAATGGACCTATCAAAGTGCACTAACGGAATTTATTTACTGATCGTAGATGGTCAGTATTATACAAAAATTAAAAAATTTTAAACGTGAAAAGCAATCTAATCTTAACGCTATTGGTCAGTATATTCTTGACCTCTCACAGTTATGCTCAAAAAAAGCAGCCGAACTTTTTAATTATAGTAGCTGATGACTTGGGTTATGGAGATTTAGGAGTGTATGGTGCTAAAGATGTTCTTTCTCCAAACATCGATAAACTGGCCAAAGAAGGTACTCAGTATACCAATTTTCATACAACATCTTCGGTGTGCTCGCCGTCAAGAGCCTCGATGTACACAGGTAAAACACCCGATTTGGTAGGTGTTCCTGGTGTAGTGAGAGTGAATGAAAGTAACTCTTTTGGGTACTTCGATCCATCGGCAACAACGATAATGGATCTTCTAAAAGAAAAAACATCTTATGAGACTTCTCTCATAGGAAAATGGCATTTGGGACATCAATCGCCTAACCTTCCCAACGATAGAGGGTTCGACTTTTTCCATGGATGGTTAGTAGGTATGACGGATTATTACGAACATATCAGATACAAGCAAAATTGGATGAGAAAAAATCAGGAAGAACTAGATACAAAAGGTCATGTAACTGATTTATTTACCGATTGGGCATTAGATTATTTGGATCAAGATAGAAAAGACCCTTTTATGATGTTCTTGACTTATACAGCACCTCACTCTCCTTTACAACCTCCTGCTGATTACTTGGAGAAAGTGATGAAAAGAGAAAAAGGCATTAGCGAAAAACGTGCAAAATATGTAGCCTTAATTGAGCATATGGACAAGAGAATTGGTGATGTTGTAGCTAAGCTGAAAGAAAAAGGAGAGTTGGACAATACGGTGATCATGTTCTTATCTGATAATGGAGGAGCATTAAACCACGGGGCCAATAACGGTGAGTTTAAAGGACAAAAAGGAGATTTATACGAAGGAGGTTTAAGAGTTCCTTTTATTGTTCGATGGAACGAAATCGAGAATAAAGGGAAAGCTTCGGATGCTTATGTATCGATAACAGATATCTTTCCAACAGTAGCGAGAATTGCAGGAGTATCTTACGAAGAAGAACTTTCTGGAATTGATCAAACCAACTTGTTTAAGAAAGGAGAAATACAAAAAGAAGATCGTGTAGACATTGCTGTGAGAAGAGGAAACAGAAGTAATTGTGTAGACGGAAGTGTCTTCTATAGCGTTCAGAAAAATGGATGGAAGTATGTTCAAAATTCAGCCTGCGAACCTTATGTTTTTTATAACATGAACAAGGATAAAAATGAGCAGCATCCTATTCCAGCTGAAGACCTAAAGAAAAAGATGAAGAACTTCGATAAAATATTAAGAAAACATATTGTAAACTCAGGGAAAACTCCTTGGGCGAAATAGACTCAATTGGAATTCGATAAAAGAGACAGCATTTTGCTGTCTTTTTTTGTGTTCATTTAAAAACGGAGGGATAATGCTAAAAACTGTCCTCACGTTCTCTAATCGATGTTTTTTAGATATATATCCCCTTTTATTTTCAAGATATAACCCCTTTTTCGGGGTATTTTCCCTCTACATTTGTAAGGTGATCAAACACAAAAGATGGACGCATCTTGAAAAATATTGAAATGGATTTTTTAGCAAATTAAAAGCAAAGATCAGTTATGAGATTTGGACAAAATAAAATATTATTACTTCTTTTTATGATGATAGGGTGGCAGCTTTCTGCTCAGACTATCGAACAAAAGATTACAGCAGATTGGAAGTTTGCACAAGCCGACAGAAAGGAGTGGTTGGACGCAAAAGTACCTGGATGTGTACACACCGATCTTTTGAGACATAAAAAAATAGCTGACCCATTTTTTGGTGAGAACGAAAAGAAGGTGCAATGGATCGATAAAAAAGATTGGATCTATAAAACATCATTTAATAACTCCATAGAAGATACTCAAAAGCAAGAATTAATTTTTGAAGGACTAGATACGTATGCAGATGTTTATTTAAACGATAAAAAGATCTTATCTGCAGATAACATGTTTAGATCTTGGACAGTAGATGTTTCACACATCATTAAAAAAGGGAAAAACGAAATAAAGATCTATTTCCATTCTCCAATTAAAAAAGGAACCCCACTTTGGGATGCCGTAGGTTACCCATTGTATGCAATTAACGACGATGCTAAAACAGGCAACACTGGAGATAGAAAACTTTCGGTAATGACACGTAAAGCTGGTTATCATTACGGTTGGGACTGGGGTCCACGTTTAGTTACTTCAGGTATTTATCGTCCGATTACTTTAAAATCATGGAAAAACTCACGTATTGATAACATTCGTTACACTCAATCGAACATCACTGCCAAAAATGTAGATGTAAAAACAGAGGTAAATATTAAGTCGGTAATTCCTGGAAATATAGAAGTAGTTATTCTAGATGCAGTGAAGGGAAAGAAATATGCATCAGAATTTTATAATGTAAAAGAGGGAGATCAAACGCTTGCTTTAGACTTTAAAATCAAGAATCCTAAGTTATGGTGGTCGAATGGATTAGGTGATCAACATTTATATCCTATCAAAGTACAGATCAAATCAGATGGACAGCTTTTAGATGAGAATGTACAAAACATTGGTATTCGTACGGTAGAGTTAGTTACTGAAAAAGATCAAATCGGAGAATCATTTAAAATTAGATTGAATGGTCATGATATTTTCATGAAAGGAACCAACTACATCCCTGGAGATATGTTCTTGGATAGAGTTTCTGATGAAAAAATGGAGGAAACGATCAAAGCTTGTGCAGATGCTAACATGAACATGATTCGTGTTTGGGGCGGTGGTACATATGAAAAAGATTTGTTCTACGACCTTTGCGATAAATACGGTTTATTGGTTTGGCAAGACTTTATGTTCGCTTGTTCACTGTATCCTGGTGATGAAGCATTTGTAGAAAATGTAAAACAGGAAGTAAAAGACAATGTGATTCGTTTGAGAAATCACCCTTCTTTAGCCATGTGGTGTGGTAATAACGAAATTGAGTGGGCATGGTTCGGATGGGGCATCCAAAAGGAATTGAACTTATCGGAAGCAGATTCTACAAAAATTATCAACGATTACTTCAGATTATTTACCAAAGAAATTCCAGATGTTTTACATCAACACGATGATAAAGATTACTGGGCTTCTTCTCCTTACTTTAGAAAATATGGCGACCATTTGGAAACAAAAGGCGACCGTCACCTATGGGATGTCTGGAAAGGTCCAAAACCAATGGACTACTACAAAACGCACGTACCTAGATTTATGAGTGAGTACGGTTACCAATCGTTCCCAGAAGTACAAGTAATGAAAAAGTACGTGAAAGAGGATGAGGTGAATCTTTGGTCGAAAGGCATGAGAAATCATCAAAAAGCTAAATATGGCAACAAGCGTATCATGAAAAACTTGACAAGAGAGTTTGGTATCGACGGTAAAGATTTTGAGAAGTTCACTTATATCTCTCAATTATATCAAGGATACGATCTAAAATTTGCCATTGAAACGCACAGAAGAAACATGCCTCACTGTATGGGATCGTTGTATTGGCAAGTAAACGATTGTTGGCCGGTAGCATCGTGGGCATCGATTGATTATGAAGGAAATTGGAAATCGGCACATTATAGAATTCAAGATGCTTACAAGAATAAAATTTCTACGGTTTCATTAGACGAAGGAGTGTACAATATCTATGTAGTATCTGATGAATTAAAAGACGAATCTGCAGAATTGAAAGTACAAGTGCTAGACTTTGATGGAAATACAGTATTAGAACAAAAGAAGAAAGTGGCTCTTAAGGCAAACACTTCATCATTGGCTCATTCCATTAAAGCAGAAGACTTACCAGAACAAAAAAATAACCTTGTGATGGTAACGACGCTTACACAAAAGAATAAAATCATCCATCGTAACGAATTCTATTCTGTAAAATCAAAAGATTTGGCGTTGAGCAAAGATTACGATTTACAGAAAGAAGTAACCGCTAATAGCGATGGAAGTTATACCATCAAGTTATCATCAAATAAGTTGTTGAGAGGTGTGAGAGTGAATAGTAAAGACCACTCTGGCTGTTTAACTGATAATTATTTCGACCTTCTTCCAAGAGAAGTGAAAGTGATTAATTGGGTGCCTTCAAAAGAGAGTAACACTAATGTTTCATTCGACTTTCATACACTAAACGACGAGCAAAAGACCAATTTATAAGCTTAGCAAACTATCATTTATTAAGTCAAAGGGGAGGAAATGTGTGACTACTGACAAAGTTTACTCCTCCCCGCTTTAAAAAGTAAAGTAATGAAAGAAAGATTTTTAAAAATATTGATCTTCGGAATGACCCTCCTCTCGGGTAGTGTTTTTGCTCAGCAGAAATACAATATTGTGATGATCATGACAGATGACCAAGGGTATGGAGACCTTGGGGTGACTGGCAATCCATACATCTCCACACCTAATATCGACGCATTAGCAGAAGAGAATATTACTTTAAACCATTATTATGTAAATGCCGTTTGTGCACCCACAAGAGCTAGTTTTTTAACAGGTAGACACAATTTGGCTACAGGAGTAAATTGGGTGACACGCCGTAAAGAAGTGATGAACGAAAGTGAGGTCACTATCGCAGAGTTGTTCAAAACAGCAGATTATAAAACAGGATTATTCGGAAAATGGCATAATGGATCTACATATCCTCATAACCCTGTTGGGCAGGGATTTGATGATTTCTTAGGTTTCTGTGCAGGACACTGGAATAATTATTTTGATGCTGAATTAGAAACTGAAACAGGTGATTTTGTAAAAACAGAAGGCTACATCTCTGATGTGTTAACCGATAGAGCTATCGAATTTATTGATAAAAATAAAGAAGAACCCTTCTTATGCTTCATTCCTTACAATGCTCCTCATGCACCTTTCCAAGTAGCAGATAAGTATTATGATAAATATGCTGAAATGGGGTTGGACGAAAGAACGGCTGCTGTTTATGGTATGTGTGAGAATATCGACGATAACGTAGGACGTTTGATTACACATTTGAAAGAGAACAACCTTTGGGAAAATACCATTTTTATCTATACAACTGATAACGGACCGAATGGTGATAGATATAATGCAGAAATGAAAGGGAAAAAAGCCACTGTTCACGAAGGCGGTGTGCGAGTACCAATGTACATGAGAATCCCTGGTTATGGAAAAGTAGAAATTGACGAATTAACTGCTCATATCGACATATTTCCTACATTGGCGGCCTTATGTGGTGTAAAAGTCCCTGAAAATTTAGATATTCACGGTCTAAATATTTCACCTTTATTGAAAGGCGATTCTAACAACTTCGATAAACGATCAATCTTCACTCACAATCAACCATGGCATTTCGCTGAAGCTCCTGCAGGTGCTGTTCGTACAGAACAATATCGTCTGGTTTTTAGCAAAGACAATGATACGACCCTATATGATTTAAATGTAGATCCAAGTCAGTTAAAGGATATTAGAAATGATCATCCTGAAGTAACAAACCAACTTGCAGCTGATTATCATCAATGGTTTATGAATGTAACTCCTAATGGTAAAGAACCTAAAGCAGAACGTATACAATTGGGACACGATAAAAGTCCTAAAACAATTCTTGAAGCAGTAGACGGAACTACTAAAAATAAGGTAAGATATCAAGGAAAAGGTTGGTCTAACGATTGGGCTAGAAATTTCAAAAACAAGAAAGGTGTCATCCAATGGGATGTAAAAGTGGTAGAAGAAGGAGATTATGCTATTCAAATGTTGTATAGCTGTTCTGACGAATTTAAAGGATTTAAAATTTTCGTTGAAGCAGGCGAGCAACATACCACAAGAATCATGGATAAAGCATTTGAAACTCAAGTGGTAGAAATGCCAGACCGTGAAGCAAGAACAGAAATGAATGAATATACATGGGGAACTTTAAAATTAGGTAAACTTCATCTGAAAAAAGGCAAACACACCATCAAGGTACGTGTGAGTAATGATATTCAACCGAATAATAACTTCAGACTGAAGCAGCTAATTGTAAAAAAAAACCAACAATCTTAAATCATCATGAAACTACTAACTAAAATATCAATAATTCTTCTGATTTGTTCCACTAGCTTATTTGCTCAAAAATCGGAGAAACCAAATATAATTATCATCAATATGGATGATATGGGCTATGCTGATCTTAGCTGTTATCCGGGATCGAAAAACAGTACCCCAAATATGGATGCCTTATCAGCTGAAGGAACAACGTTTACGAACTTCTACGCAGGTTCGAATATTTGTTCTCCTTCCCGTGCTGCCTTGCTAACAGGTATGTACCCTCCAAGAGCCGGTGTGCCTAAAGTGTATTTGAATACTCCAAAAGGCATTAGCTTTAAACTAACTACAATGGCTGAAATGTTGAAGGATAATGGGTATGAAACAGCTATTGTTGGTAAATGGCACTTAGGACATTATCCAGAGTTTTTACCTACCAACCATGGTTTCAATTACTTCTACGGTTTGCCTTTTTCTCACGATTTAAAAGTGGATGGTAAACTGCCTTTCTACGAAAGAAACGAAGTGATCGAATACAATCCAGATATCTCGATGTTAACCGCTAGATACACGATGAAGGCAGTAGAGTTTATCAAAGAAAATAAAGATGAGCCATTCTTCTTGTATTTAGCCCACAACATGCCACACACTCCTTTAGCGGCTTCTGCTAAGTTTAAAGGAAAATCAAATAATGGATTGTATGGTGATGTGATTATGGAAATCGATTGGTCGATTGGTGAAGTGATCTCCACACTAAAAGAATTAGGATTAGAAGAGAATACGCTTGTTGTTATATCATCTGATAATGGCCCTTCATTAAAACAAGGTGATGGTTCTGGAAATGCCGGCAATTTGAGAGAAGGGAAAGGAACTACATTCGAAGGAGGGCACAGAGTACCAGGTATTTTCTATATGCCGGGTACAGTAAAAGCACAAATGTCAGATGCGTTCACTTCTCAGATTGATATATATCCAACAGTAGCAGAAATGACAGGAGCGACTCTTCCTGAGTATAAAATTGATGGTGTAAACATACTATCAACTTTAACAGAAGGAGCAGCATCTCCTAGAAAGGAATATTTCTACTTCCAAGGAAAAAGTATTGAGGCCATGAGAAAGGGTGATTTAAAAGTACATAAGCCTCATAAATACAGAACGCCTAATCCTGAACGTCAGGTAGTGAATAGCGAGAACGGTAAACTAAAAGTATTCACAAAAGAAATTGAAGCTTCAGTTTTTGATTTAAGCAAAGACGAATCAGAAGCAAAGAACATCAAGCAAAAGAAAGAAGAGTTCTACAATAAATCTATCAAAAGAATGAAGTCCTTCAATAACAAATTGAAGAACAACAAATTCGAACCAGAATTAAAAGAGACTAAATAACAAGGAAATGAAATTGAAGAATCAAATTATTACTTTGCTCTTGATGATGTCATTCTCTGTAATGGCTCAGGAAAAGAAAAATGTCATCATGATTTTAATTGATGATATTGGAGCAGAAGCGATTGGTTGTTACGGAACGGACGATTATAAAACACCTAATATCGATCGTTTGGCAGAAACAGGTATGAAATTCGAAAACGCACATGCCACTCCGCTTTGTACACCTACACGTGTGAAAATCATGTCGGGTAAATACAATTCACATAATTATAAGCGTTTTGGTTTTTTGCCTCAGCATGTAAAAACGTTTGCCAATGCCATTAAAGATGCAGGTTATGCAACAGCTATTGCTGGTAAGTGGCAGCTTAGTTACGGAAGAGAAAAAGAGGATGCCTTAAAAGATCCTTACCACTTTGGTTTTGACGAATATTGTCTTTGGAACTTAACCGAGAAAGGTCTTCCTAGATACAAAAACGCCATTCTGACAAAAAACGGAAAACGTCTACCTTCTGAGGGTATCTATGGTCCAGATGTAATTAATAGTTTTGTAAACGATTTTGTGAAGAAGAATAAGAAAAAGCCATTCTTTGTGTACTATACCATGCTTCTTACACACGATCCTTTCCAACCAACACCGGGAATGCCTGAGTACGATACACTTTCTGATTTAAAATATGATGATCCGAAGTACTTCCAAAGCAATGTGGAATATATGGATAAGATGATTGGTCAGATTGTAGAAAACCTTAAGAAGAATAAACTGGATAAGAACACTGTCATCATGTTTATTGGCGATAACGGTACATCGACAAAAGTAACAACGAACTGGCAAGGACAACAAATTAGAGGAGCAAAAGGGAAATCGATTCAGCACGGTACACACGTTCCGTTTGTAGCTTATTGCCCTGGTTTTGTAAAACCTCAGATCAACGAAAACTTAGTAGATCTAACCGACTTCTATCCAACATTAATGCAGATTACTGGAGCAAAAGCACCGGAAACGGAATTAAACGGAATTAGCTTTTATGATCAATTGGTAGGGAAGGAACCTAAGGAAGTAAGAGACTTCGTATTTATCAGTTCGTTTGGTAAGAAGAAATACCCTGGTAAGCAATATGCTTTCAACACCAAATTCAAATACTATTCGAGTGGCGCTTTTTACAACATCAAAAAGGATCCAATGGAGAAGAAAAAGTTGGAAGTAGCTCAACTAAAGGAAAAAGAGAAAAAGCAACACGACTACCTAAAAGCTAGAGTAGATGAATTGAAAAAGCCGGGTGATTTTTCAAATATGAAAAAGAAGAAAAAAGGCAAAGGAAAAGGTAAGGGGAAAGGGAAAGGGAAAAAGTCCCACTCTTAAAAAGGTATATGTTATGTAGCGTGGGGGTGCATTTTGATATGTATCCCTCACTAACAACTCGATCGTAAAGATCTACTTCGCTAAACTTAATATGAAAAAAACGTTACTAAATATATTCTTCTCACTCCTTGCCTTTACGGTAATTGGACAATCAAAATCTGTTAGTGTTGGGCACATCGATCAAAAGCCAGTGGTAATGGTGGATGATGCCCCTGTACTATTTGCAGGTATCCAATATTGGGGATTGGATCATTGGAATGATGGACATTGGGAAGAAGATATTAAAAACATCAAATCCTTGGGACTTAACGGTATTCGTCTGAATATTGCTTGGGATCATATAGAGGAGAATGAAGGTATTTTCACCTTTAATCAATTAGATAAATTGATAGACATGATTGAAAAAGAAGATTTGTATGTTATTCTTCAATTCAATCAATCGGCGCACGAATGGAAACCAAAATGGTTCGAGAACAAGTATAATTCTAAAGAATTATTGGCAAAAGATATCAAAGGAAAACCTCAGTACAGTCGTTTATCTTTTGCATCGAAACCATTCAAGCAGCATTACTACAACTATGTTAGAAACACTATTGCTCATGTAAAAGGACGAAAATCGATTGTGGCTTATTCGGTCTACACGGAACCTCATTTTGCAGATAAGGAACAATGGATGGACTACAACAAATACAATCGAGAAGCTTTCAGAGATTGGGTGCATAAAAGGTATAAAACCATTGAGAATGTTAACCAAGCTTGGGGAACCACTTATGCCAATTTCCATAAAGTGGAGCCTTTCAGAAAGAACATTCCTTCGAACTGGGAAAAAATGCCAACCACAGATCGCAAGCAATTTGCCGATTGGAATTTATGGAACTGTATTGCTAAATCAGACTTTATTGGTGGTTTAATCCAAGAGTGTAAAAAGATCGATAAAGAAACGCTCTACATCCAAAACATGATGTGGAAGTGGACAAGTAAATACGGAGCGAATGTCGCTTTAGATCCTGAAATAAATTACTCTTATGCCGATGTGATAGGGATTAATGTTTACCCTTTAGGAAAGAATGCATTCAAGATCGAAGGCGCTGTAAACTTTATCAGAACACTTTTTAATAACGAAAAGCCTGTTTGGTTGGGTGAGTTCAGTACGAAAAGTGGTAACCCATCAACCGATCAGTTGAACAAGATGTTGGAAGGATGCTTTGATGCAGGAGGTACTGGGTTTGTATACTTCACATATAATGGTCAGGCAGAAAAAGGCAATGAAGAATATGGTATTGAGCATTATGGTATACTCGATAGACATAGACAAAAGAAGGATGCCTATTACGAGTTAAAAAGCTACCTATCTAAATATATTAAAGGTAAACATTCTGATATCCTAAATCAGAAAATCGAAAAGGCTGATGTACAGTTTCTGTGGCCTCAGATGAACAAAATCTATGGGTATTTATCAGAAAATTATAATTACAATACGTACATCTCTGCATTTATCTATGCGACACTAGAAAATGGTTGGTCTATTGATGTGGTTTCTGAGTTCGAGGTTATTCAAGATGATATAGATTTCAACCTTCCACTCTTGACGATCTCTATGCCTTTCACCAATAAAAAGGTAGGCAATGCATTGAGAAGACAGATTAGGAATAAAGGTTTAAATGTATTTATCAATGGTCGATATTCGGAAAATATCTATTCTATTTCGGGCTTGGTAAATCATAAAGGATACCCTCGATTAGACAATACAACGGGGGTAAGTTTCTCATCTTTAGAATATGGGAGTGATGATAAAATCCAGTTTTCTACGGGTAGTTCATTCTCAGTTTTGAGCGATTTTCCTGCACAAGGTACCAAAGTAAAGATCCTTCCTTCGGACAATTTCAAAGTGTTAGGCAAATGGCAAGATGGTTCTCCTGCATTGATCGAGAAAAACATCGGATCTGGTAAAATGATCTACATGGGTACTCACTTTTTCCATCCCGATTTTAATTCGGATACACAGTTGAAAGGAAAAATATTAGAATTGATTTTACATCAACTCAACGATTCGACATCAGATCAATCGAGTAATTCTAGAAAAGGGAAGTCTAAAAAAAAAAGATTAATTAATCTCAACGATAAACTCTATCAAATTCCATTGGAAGGTGATGGAGTTTATCAGGTTTTCACTATCGAGGGAAAAAATGTTTCGAAGGGATCATTTTCAACTCATGAATATCAAATCAATCTGAATCATATTAGATCTGGCAAGTACCTGATAAAAGTGCAAACATCATCAGACCGACAGACAGATATAATAGTACTTCATTAATTGGTGCTTTAAATAGTATGAAATGAGAATGAATACAAAAAATAAATATAGACAAAAAACGATACTACATAAGTTGACTCTAACATTGTGTAGTACGCTATTGTTGCTCCTCTGTAAAACTAACATATTCGCACAAGACGCTTTAATTCAAGGGGTAGTTAAAGATGAAATGACAGGAGAAACTTTAATAGGGGCCAATGTCACTTTTAAAGGAACGAACATAGGAACAACCACAGATATCGATGGTAATTTTAAACTCTTAAAACCCATATCATCTGATGTCCTAATCGTATCATATATAGGATATAGAGCGAAAGAGATTGTAGTAAAACATCAATCCAAAATTACAGTACACTTAAAGCCAGACATTACTCAAATGGAAGAAGTAGTAGTGGTAGGTTATGATGTGCAGAAAAAAGAAAGTGTAATTGGTGCCATCGAACAAACTTCTGGGGAAGATTTGGTGATGAACCGTGGTAACATGAGTTTTACCAACTCTTTAGTTGGTTTGGTATCGGGTATTACTTCCATCCAAGGATCGGGACAACCTGGGGAGTCTGCCGCTCAGATCTTTATTCGTGGTAAATCTTCTTGGGTAGACAATAGCCCTCTATTTTTAGTGGATGGTATCGAACGTGATTACGAAGATATTGATCCCAACGAAGTAGAAAGTATTTCTGTATTAAAGGATGCCTCTGCCACTGCCGTTTTTGGTACCAAAGGGGCCAATGGCGTGATATTGATTACCACCAAACAAGGTGAGGAAGGAAAGCCAAAGTTTAGTTTTTCGACCAACGTTTCCTTTAAAGAACCGGTATCAAATTTCTACATGGCCGACCGTGCTTCTGTAATGAGAATGAAGAATCAAGCATTGTTTAACGATGGGATTTTCGATCCATCGGCCTACTATTCTAATGCAGATATTGCCAAATGGGAAAACAAAGTCGATCCCTATATGTACCCCGAAGTCGATTGGTACGACGAGTTGGTAAGGGATTTTGGTACGACTACAAACTATAACTTAAACCTAAGTGGAGGTAGCCAAAGAATTAATTATTTTGTGTCGTTGAGTTACGCCAACGATGGAGATATTTTTAAGACAGAACCTAACCAATATTACGATCCTGGTTTTAACTACGAACGTTATAACTATCGTACCAACTTTAAAGTGAAGCTTACCAAAACGACCAACATTAAAGTAGGTCTAGCCGGTAGTTTATCCTTTAAAAATCAAGCAGGATATGGTAGTTCTAGTGATGACGATTGGGCAAAATCAGATTTCTTTAAGCTGATTTATTATAAAGCACCTACTTACGTTTTTCCTATTCATTATGCTGATGGTAATATCGGACATGATGGTGGTGGATCAAATCCTTATTTATTATTGAATTACAGTGGTGCACACATCAATAAAAAGAATACTCAAGCATCGGATGTTACACTAGAACAAAAGCTGGATTTTATCACAAAAGGATTATCCTTCACAGGTAAATTATCTTACAACACAGCATTTGATTATAAACAGAACATCTCGAATAAATCGGGCAGAAACTCAGGTTTTAATGTTCCGTCTTATTTATATACTCCAACAGATACACTTCGTTTTCCTAATCCTAATTATGTGGTAGGGCCGGTAAATGTAGGAAACCAACAATTAGGAGGCTATAAGAGAAATTTATATTACGAAGCGGCAATTAGATACCATAGAAACTTTAATAAGCATACTGTTTCGGGTATGGGATTGTTTATGCGTAGTCAAAATATAAGCAGAATCAATTGGCCTGCTTTTGAGGAAAGCTGGATTGGTAGAGCGACTTACGATTACGATCAACGTTATTTTGTAGAAGTGAATGGAGCCTACAATGGTTCAGAAAAATTTGCTCCTGGGTTACGATTTGGCTTCTTCCCTTCCTTCGCTACAGGTTGGATCATTTCCAACGAAAACTTTTTCAAAGAATCTCGCTTGTATGATGCCGTTGATCTCTTCAAAATCAGATACTCTTACGGTGAGTCAGGATATGATAAAGGCGTGAATAGATGGACTTATCTTCAATTATTTGAGCAGGGTAAAAATGTGTATTTCGGTAACCCTCCATCAGCTTTTTATACGAATCAAGAAGGACGTGCAGCTAACCCAAATGCTACTTGGGAAAGAGCAGTGAAGATGAACTTAGGTATTGAATTAGAGTTATTCTCTCATTTATCTGTGATCGTCGATTTATTCAACGAGCAACGTTCAGGTATTCTCATGGAAAGAAAGACCATTCCGCCTTGGTTTGGTTTGGATAATCCCTACGAGAACATTGGAGAGACCAAATCAAGAGGTTTTGAAGTGACGTTAGGATGGAATCAGAATATCACCAAAGACTTTAATATCAATGCGAAAGCGATTGGTAGTTTTGCTCAGAATAGAGTGGTCTTTAGAGATGATCCTCAGAATATGCCTGATTATCTTAAAGATGCTGGCAAGCCAATTGGATCAGACAACATCTTGATTACCGATGGTATTTATCAAGATTGGGATGATGTCTATAATTCTCCTGGTTCGGTTTGGGGACAAGAAAACAGGATTCCTGGCGATCGTAAATATGTGGATTATAACGGTGATGGAGTGATTGATGACTTAGACAAAGCAGTAGCGGCCTATCAAGATTATCCGATGTTTACTTACTCTTTCCAATTAGGATTCCAATGGAAGGGAGTAGCTTTTTCTAGTCTGTTTACTGGGGTAAATCAAGTTCAAAAAAGAGTAACTGATGCCTTGCTATATGAATTTACCAATGCCGACTATGAGCAAGCCAACCCAGGTAATATGAATGCATGGCGTCCAGACAACAGAAATACAGATGTACCGATTTTAAGATCAAGTAATGCTACAAGATCTCACAATCAGCAACCAAGTAATTATCAATATCAAAGTGCAGAATATTTAAGGTTAAAAAGGGTTGAATTGAGTTACACTCTCAGTACTAAATCCATGAAAAAAAGTTCTGGAATTCGAGGAGTAACGGTATATGTGGGGGCAAACAACCTCTTCACCATTACCAACATGGATGAGCGTTTTGACCCAGAAGCAGCCACACTTTCTGCCTATCCATTGATTAGGAGTTATAACACAGGTTTGAATATTAAATTCTAAATAAATGAAGTACACACATTATAGATATATCGTTCTCATGATACTCGGACTATGGTGTTCTTCTTGTGAAAGATACCTTGATAGTGTCGAAGAATCTATTGTTACGGACGAAGATATATTCTCTAATTTCGCAGATTTTAGAGCATATCTAGATCATGCATACTATGGCATTTTCGATTTTCATTTATATAAACAAAATACAGCAATTAGCACTGTTTCCGATCAGTTTCAATGTCCAAGTAATACGGCATGGCAAGACTATGCAAAGTATGTAAATACGGGCTTATACGATAATGGAGCAAATGCCTTTGAAGTCGGTTGGCAAAAATCAAATGGTTATGGTGAAGCGTCAACACTTTACAATGCCATGACTGCTTTGCGAGTTTGTAATATGGTCATCGAAAGAGCTGAAATATCAGATGCGATTACTGAAAATCAAAAGAAAGATCTTCAGGGACAAGCTTATTTTTTAAGAGCGTTTTTCCATTTTGAAATGATCAAACGATATGGTGGTTTTCAATATATCGACAGAGTGTATCAATTGGACGAAGACTTGGATTTCGAACGTATGACTTACGAAGAAACCACACAGCGTATAGTCCAAGATTGTGATTTGGCCATTGAATTGTTGCCTGATAATAGATCCGGTAGGTTATATGGAAGAGCAACGGGTACTATGGCTCGTTTCTTAAAGCATGTGGCTTTATTATACGATGCGAGCCCTACAATGAATATTTCAAATGGGTATGGCAACAGCTATAATGAGGAGAAAAGTATTTTAGCTGCCACCGCTGCTTGGGAAACCATCAATAAAGCAACAAGTGCAGGTTTTTCATTAGTCAATGGATTGACAAAAAATGAATACTCAGAGATTTTTTACAGTCGAGATGTTGTAGCCTCTTCAGAAACTATTTTTCCAAAACTGAAAAATGGATTTATTGGATATGGATCAACTTTAAAGCAATTGTATATCCCAAGATCATTTGGGTTAAATAATAACAGGTACACATTGGCGACTCACAACCTTGTACAAATGTTCGAGACGGTGAATGGTTTAGCTATTGAAGACGATCCTACTTACGATCCTCAAAAACCCTATGAAAATAGAGACCCTCGTTTAGGGTATTCGGTGTTATTTCACGGTTCTGAACAAGGAATTGATGTAAACGGTAGACCTAGAGTTTTGGATTTCTCTTATGATAGTGAAGGCGATCCATTAAAAAATGGCGAAGATATTACAGGTGCAGGACCTGATATTATCACTGGTTATTATATGAGAAAATTCTGGCCAGAAACCGCCAATCCTTGGCAACAAGATGGGGCTTATTTTATGAATTGGTCTTATATGAGACTGACCCAAGCATATTTGGATTATGCCGAAGCAGCCAATGAAGCGTATGGTCCAAATGGAAAAGCACCCGAAGCCAATATTACGGCTGTTGATGCCATTAATATTGTTCGTGCAAGAGTTGGTATGCCTCCTGTGAATGCTATGTATACTACTGATAAAGTGACTTTTAGAAAGAGAATTTGGAACGAAAGAAATGTAGAGTTAAATGGAGAATTTCAGCGATGGTGGGATATGCGTAGATGGCATGTGGCACACGAAGCAGAAAATCGAAGAATTAAAGGCATGAGGGTAACAAGAAACAACACGACTCAAGAAGAAACCTATCAGGTGATTGATGTGGTGGGAGCAACTCGTGTGTTCGAGGAAAAGCACTATTGGTATCCATGGCCTAGAGATGTCATTTTTATGAGTAACCGATTTAAACAGAATCCAGGTTGGTAATTTTTTAATTGAAATGAAAATGAAACAATCCAATAAAATATATACTCTCCTATTGGTCATCACTTTGATGTTCACTTCTACAATATATGCTCAAAAGACCTATGTTGAAGTGGAGTGTATAGTAGTCGATGAATTTGATCAACCCATCAACGGAGCTATACTTTCTGTTCAATTGGATGAAGGACAGGAAGATGTTTTTTACACGAATACATCGGGTAATGTGACAATTTTAGGAAATGAGGGTGATGAAGTCATCGTTACTGCTCATTTAAAAAAAGCACAACATATTACCCTAAAGCACAGTCAGTCGACACTAAAGATTATCTTAAAAGATCAGCAAGATCGTTACGAAGATGGTTACTATTCTGGAGGTTATAAACTTCAGGAAAGAACAAAATCGGTGGCTTTTTCGAATGTTGTAAAGCAAGATAAACTCAATAAAGGCTACCCACTAAATTCTGCTACGTCATTAATGGGAACTGACGGAAGTGTTTTGATTGAGCAACTGACCAGTAACCCTGGTTGGGATTTATCCAATATGACTTTAAGAGGTTTAAATACTTCAGGCAACAATACTCCAGCAGTATATATTGATGGATTCGAAAGAAGCATTTATCAAATTAATGTGGATGAAATCGAATCTGTAGAATTCCTAAAAGATATCTCTGCAAAGATATTGGTAGGACCTGCCGCAATTAATGGGGTACTTTGGATCACTACTAAAACAGGTCAAGCGGTCAAAAGAAAGATCGATGTTTCTTACGAACAAGGTATTCAAATGCCTAACATCAAATACAATTATTTAGATAGTTATGAGTATGCGACCTTATATAATGAAGCTAGATCAAACGATGGTTTGTCGCAGTTATATACTCCTTTCCATTTAGAAGGGTATAGAAACAATACGAACGCCTTTCAATTTCCGAATCACGAATACACCGATATTCTATTAAAAGATCAGACTACCGTAAGAAATGCCAATGTGTCTCTAACGGGTGCTACTGCAAAAACAAAGTATATGGTAATTTTCGGTTATCAGCAACAGGAAGGAATGGTAAGTGCAGGTCCAGCAAATGGTTTGGATAGATTAAACATCAGAGCCAACTTAAGTGCAAAGATGAACGAGTTTATCACATTAAAAGCCAATATTAATGCAAGAACAGAATACATTCAAAGTAGTACATTAACAGGAAGATCGTTGTTTAATATGCTTTCTACTCACAGACCAAACGAGTACACTTTATTTGTTCCACAAAATACTCACTACAACAATTCAGAAGGATTTGGAGTTTCTAGATATACCAATAGCAATGTATATGCAGAGGTAAACGAAAGAGGCTTCTTAAAAGAACAAAGGATTGTTGGACAAACTACTGTTGGATTGGACTTCGATCTAGGGAATGTGGTGAAAGGTCTTTCAGCTGATTTAAATGCAGGAATCGATACATACAATAGTGTAACTTACGGACAAAAAGCCAATTACAATGCCTTTGTACCTATCTATAGAGCAGATACTTTATTAGCTTTAAATCAACGAAGACAGAAAACAGAATTATCAAGTCAAAGCAAAGAATCTGATGATGTTGTGAGAGATTATGCCGCTTATGGTCGATTAAAATACAGAAAAAGTTTTGGGGAAGATCATCAAGTTTTGGCTCAAGGAATGTTCTCTTATTTGAGACAAGAGATTAAGGGAAGTAATCAGATTACTGATAACACGACAGCTTCTATTTTTGGTAACTACATTTTTAAAAACAGATATTTATTTGAAGGAGCGTTGGCGAATTATGGATCAAACAGATTCGATCATCAAAGCAGTCAGCTCAACTATTCGGCAGGGTTAGGATGGGTCATCTCCAACGAGAACTTTTTGATAAATCAACCGTGGATCAACTATCTGAAGTTAAAAAGTAGCTATGGTTTGATCTCCACTGATAGGAGTATTGCAAGCTCACAATGGCATCAGAATGTATGGACCCAAAGTGGTAATGTCTATTTTGGATCGAACAACAATACAGCTTATAAAGGAACAATTCTATCTCAAGCAGGAACGACTGGGCTTACTTGGGAAAAGCAAAAGGAATTAAATGTAGGTATAGAAGGGCGTTTATTCCATCACTTAGGATTCTCTCTTCATTACTTTGATAATCACCGATATGATATTCCAGAACCTATTAATAATACAGTGATTAATGGTCAGGAGTATGCACAATATGTGAATTACGGTGAAGTGAAAAACCATGGGGTAGAATGGCAATTTGTGTACAAAAATAACTACCGCTTGTTCGATTATGAGTGGGGAGTTAGTGGCATGTATTCACAATCTAAATTGATAGACGGTAATGTGATCCGATATCAAGAAGATGGTTTGAATAGAATTGGTAAACCGATAAACGGTATTTACGGTTACCAAGCCAATGGATTATTCCAATCGGAACAAGAAATTGCTAATTCACCTTCTCAAAACTTTGGGGTGATAAGACCTGGTGATATCAAGTTTGTCGACCAAAATGGCGATGGTATCATCAATAGATCCGATCGAACTTTAATTGGGGATAGTTACCCGGATGTGATCTTGAATACGCACATCAAATTAAACTATAAGAACTTCGAATTTTATACACAGTTATCGGGCGTTTTTGGTCGAGAGATATTACTTGATAATACCTATTTCTGGAACTACGGAGAAGGGAAATATTCAGGTGTAGTAAGGGATCGTTGGACAGAGAGTAATCCGAATGCCACTTACCCAAGGTTAACCACAAAGGAGTATCAGAACAACTTCCAAAACAACAGTTATTGGATAGAAGATGGTAGTTATGTACGCATCGATAATGTTCAGATTGCCTATTACTGGCCTTTGGAGAAAATGACCAAGAATACTTTTAAAACCATGAAACTATATGCAAGAGGGCACAACCTATTTACATGGTCGAAAATTAAAGATGTAGATCCGTCGAACATCAATGCCGGGTATTCGAATTTCCCATTATTAACCACTTATATGTTGGGTGTTCAGTTGACTATTTAATTTTAGTGAAATGAAAAGATTAATTATATATATCGGAATAATCATTGGATGTACCTCATGTAATAAATACCTGGAGGCCAATTTTGATGGTTCAGTTTCTGATGAAAACGTTTGGACAAATCCAGTTTATGCAGAGGGCGTATTGTTAAACGCTTATGTTGCTCTGCCAGATAATTTTGGATTGGAAGAAAGCACATTTCTAGACTGTGTAACTGATAATGCAGTCACCAACCATTATATTTCGATGGTGTACATTAACGGAAATGGTGGTTGGAGAGCAGATAACAATGGCACTGGTTTGTGGTATGATTGGTACCAACAAATCGAATACATTAATCTATGGATAAAGTACGGTCAGAATGCCAATTATTATCTTTCTGATGCCTTGTTGAACCAACAAATCAAAGAGCGTTTGAATGGGGAGGCTCGCTTTTTAAGAGCATGGTATTATTGGAAGCTTCTGCAAGCCTATGCTGGTAAAGTGGATGGGGAGTTAAAAGGAGTCCCTTTGTATAATCGCCCTATTGAAAATGATAGAGATTATGCAAACACAACCAAAAGAGCTTCTTATGAAGAATGTATCAATTTTATCTTAGCAGATATAGAAAAAGCGATCGAATGGTTACCGGAAGAGTATAATGGTAACGATCATGTTGTAGGGAAGCAACAAATGGGGCGTGCAACCTATACAGCTGCCATGGCTTTAAAAACTCGTGTTTTGCTGTATGCAGCGAGTCCTTTGTTTGGCGTAAAAGATTGGAGTGAAACAGTAAAAGCTTCATTAACCATGATGGCTCATACGAGAACTTCCCTACCATCGATCAAGTGGGATGATTTGGAGTCTTATTACTGTGCCCAAAATCATAATGAAATTATCATGAGGAAGTTCGATAGAAACAACACTTTCTTTAAAGATAATTATCCTCCTTCATCCAATGGTGATGGTAGAACGTCTCCTTCTCAAAATCTAGCAGATACATTTTTTGGGAAGGATGGTTATCCTATCGATCATCCCAATAGTAATTACGATCCACAACATCCTTATGACAATGTATCCAATCGTTTTAAAGCCACTATCGCTTATAATGGATCAGGTTATAGAAATCAAAAGCTAGAAACATTTGTAGGCGGTTTTGATACAGAAGCTCAATATGTAAATGCGACTCGTACAGGAATGTATTTAAGGAAATGGATGTCGATGCGAGCTAGCGCTGATGGCATTGATGAAACTGTAGGATTGCATTATTATGCCTTATTCAGGTACGCAGAAATCTTCTTAAACTTTGCAGAAGCAGCCAACGAATGGGTAGGACCTGATGTTCCCGTAGAATTTGGCGGGGTGAGCATGAGTGCAAAAGATGCAATTAAAGAAGTGAGAAAACGTGCTGGTCTAACAAATCATGATTATTTAAATGAAGTGGCAGCTCAAGGTCAGGATGCTTTTAGAACTTTGATTAAGAAAGAAAGACGTATCGAATTGTGTTTCGAAGGACATTATTTCTGGGACTTGAGAAGATGGAACGATGCTTTAAATAATGAGGTAAAGGGAGTGAAAATTCAGAAACTAGGAGAAGACGAGTTCACTTACGAATACCCCGTAATAGAAAGAAGAAACTTTGATGAATATATGCGTTTTGGTCCTATTCCTTTTAATCAGGTAGCATTAGGGTTAAGACAAAATGATGGTTGGTAAATAAATCGAACAGACAATGAAAAAAATACTATATATACTTACTCTAGCATGCCTTTTAACAAGTTGTGCATACGATAGTTACTTAAATGATTTCGACGAGACAACAGTTTATTTCGCACATCAAACACCTATTAGAACGTTGATAGTCGACGAATATGAACAAATAAAGTTAGGTGTCGCTTTTGGTGGTCGAAGGGAAAATACCAATAATGAATGGGTGGAATTCGAAGTAGATCCATCCTTATTAGAAGGCACATCTTACACCTTGTTGCCATCGGAATTGTATAGTTTATCCAACGAGAATTCGATTTCTATTCCAAGTGGAAGTTTCCAAGGAGATATCACAGTAGCTTTTGATATGCAACGTTTAACAGAAGCAGCTGCACCAATGACAAATTTGGCTTTGCCTGTTCGTATCACCTCTACTTCATTGGATCAAATTCATGAGTCGAAAGGGTATACTATCATTCTGTTTAAATACATCGCAAAATTGGATGGCACGTGGTATCAGAAAGGTGTTTCTAAAATGACGGATATTGCTAAAGACTCTTCATGGACGGTGACCTATAGTCAGCCTACTTTAGAGAGAAATCGATCGAATGTGTTGAATACAAAGACAAAAAATGAAGTGGTAGCAAACGCAATGGGTAATTCCGATTACCACCTTAATATCTTGATGGAAGACAGCGACATTACTCTTTCAAGCGAGGAAGTCGCCAATTTTGTTGATGATGAAGCTTCGGTATCGGAAGATAAAAAAGAATTGTACATCAAATACAAGTTTGAGCAGGAAGGCATTCTTCATGAGGTTTCGGATACCCTTATTTTCGCCAAAAGAAATATCGTATTTGAGACGTGGTAGGTGAAGATTCCATCATTCAAAATAATAGAAGGTGAATTCATTTTTTATGGGTTCACCTCTTTTTTATTTTTAGAAAATTTAAGGTTTATGTTTTGTTAACAGAGTTTTGGAACTCAGAAAATGTACTTTAAGTATTCAAATTCAAGGTTTTATTGGAAATGAAGGTTGAAATAAGGTTTTCATTAAGAACAAAACGATTAAGCAGTCGTAAATATAATTGTTTCAAGAAATTTTGATATCTTGTAGCTATAATCTACAAAAACAATCTAACTCGATAATATGAACAACTCCCTTACCTCTCGTATTGTACTTCTATTATTTTTAACCATTTCCACTTCATTATTTGCTCAAGAAAACTCATCTAAAGAAGGTGTAGAATTCGAATTTACTTGGGAAAGATATGCCGATGAAATAAATAGAAGCTACCACTTCTTTAACATCAACAATAATTCTGATCAAGACATTTACATTACTGGCGTGCTAACAATTCACGCTAATTTTGGAGGGGAGAAAAGAGTGGGAGAAGAAGTGTATGACCTTGTTATTGCGAAAGGAGAAACGATGAAACAATTGGTGATCAATACCAACGGTTTGACATCATTTACTGATTTTGACCTTTCACAAATTAAGATTCATAAGTTTTCTAGAACAACAGAAATAACAAAAGCTCTTGCAGATGGTTTTATTTTAATCGATTCAATTAATCAAAAAAATCCAATTACAATTACTACCACTAAACTAGGTAATGTAAAATTGTATGACGGAGTAGATTTCGAAGTTGAAGCAAGTAAGCTGACTACAGCATCAAATATTTCTTTTGAATATGAAATGTATTATCCTGATCAAGTGGTTACACAAGAATCACAGGCACACGATAATCTTCCTATGAAAAGTCAGGTATTCCACTGCTACGGAATCAATCATTTGATGTTGATTAAGCCAACCAATTTGGTCATAGACGGTGAAAAATATCCAATTGATGCCACTTCAATTCAATTGCCATCAACCTATCAAAATAAAATTGCGAAATACCTTCCAGCCCAGCAAACAGCTACAGATGCTGTTGTTGCAGGTGGTACAGATAATGGAACGGTATCAGAAAACGAAAGAATACAGTTGTTAAAAGCTGAAATGGACAAAGCGGTTTCTGCTGAAGATTACAGCAAAGCAGCACTGTTAAAAGAAGAAATTGGTATCCTAAAACAAATTTCAGAGGCAGTGAATGCAAAAGATTACATTAAGGCAGGGGAGCTTCAAAAAACATGGAAAGAGAAGTTTGGAGATGAGGTGGCGTTGGAGTAATCTAATAAGGTTTTAAATAAAAAGCAGTATCGATAATAATGAGTTATTGATACTGCTTTTTTGTTTTATTTCTTCTTCTGTTTTTTCTCTTTCTTTTTCTGTTCCTTGTCTTCTTCCTTCGAACGGTTACCCGTTCCTAAAATAACGACTTGACTACGATGACTTACCCTTCCATTTAATTTAACGACCATTACATACGTACCGGCATTAAATTCTGAAATATCAAAAGAAGCTTTAGAGTTGGTCATACTCACTTCCGGCAAAGGTACTTGATGTCCTGTAGCAGGGTTGATGAATTCGAAAGTAGGTTTTTCGTCTTCCAATAAATGCATGGCCACATTCAATTGGAATTGGGCAGGGTTAGGATAGATGTTTAATACTTCTCCCTGTACTTTATCTCCATGATAGATCACCTCTACCCAAGACTCTTGTTTGCCATCAAAATCGACTTGAGTAAGGCGGTAATATATTTTTCCTTCTATAGGATCTTTGTCTTCAGCCTCATAGTTGATGGAAACATTAGAATTTCCTGCTCCATGGATTTTATCATAAAGCACTTTATAGTTTCTACCATCTGTAGATCGTTCCAACATAAAGTGGCTATTGTTTATTTCTGTTGCAGTTTCCCAATATGTTCTTACTTCGCCATCTTTAGAAACGACATTAAAATAAGTAAGTTCAACAGGTAAATCATCATCCTGAAGGTCAACATCCACTAAGAAACGAACGAGCATACCTGCGGCTTCATCATTGGGTACACCACCTACTAAAGGTAGGTAACGCTTTCTTTTGTTATGGTTCTTTATGGCGTTGATATAATCTTCTGATCTATTGTTCACATTCTGATTTTCGTGAATCTGATTGTGTGTATTATTAGCAAAGTAATTTGAAATAGACATTTCACTAGCGTTCGGGGTATCATCAGAGAATCGATTGGTATTTTCAGATCCATAGTAGAGTTTACCATTAGCCGGGAATAAATTTCCATCAAAATTTACTCTCACTTCTTCATTTACGGCTATTGTTCCACCAAAGCTAGATTTTCTTGGCTTGGGTCCCCACATATTCTGACCAATAGTAATGCTTGCACCATCATTGTTAGAAAAAGCGATATCCTCTTGGTTTTCATTAAAGCCTAATCGTAAGTTCTTCTTCACTACAATGTTCCCGTTATTAATTAAAGTGGCTTTATTTTTTAGTCTTAACCCTCCTGAAATCACTAATGTATCTCCAGCGTTTACAGTAAGCGATCTATTCTTCTGTATTTGCAATCGCCCCGTTACATAAGTTACTCTCTGAGAGGTTACATAATGGTCTTTTACAATCAGTTTAGGTGAAATTGTGAGTGTATCATCAGTAATGGTTGCTCCGGGTGCATCAGATAGATTCTTTAGTGGGGTGGTGACCATTTGTGCTTGTACCTCAAAAGAAAAAGTAGATAGTAGTATTAAAAATAAGCAGCAAAAGTAATTAGTATATCTCGTATTCATAGTTTGGGTATATTCTGTCTCGTAACAATTACATTCCTATTCACCTCATTAGTTTCATGTCTTATCATATTATTGGTTGGGTGTAAAATGTTGTTGGATTAATTACAAAAAAAACACCAACCCAAAGAGTTCGTGTTTTATCGATTCTAATCTATATATTATTATTTTTATTACTCGATGCTATTAAACTGATAAACATAAATACCACTTTTCGCTGTCTCAAAGACATCAAAGTAGATGTTCTTATGTAGTTTCTTCACCTTCTTTTTATTCGGTAAATTATCTAAGACCGTTTGATATAAACCTTGGTAATCACCTTGGTTTGGTAAATAATCAAATACATTTCTTAGGGCATGCCACTGATCGAAATAATTACTACCCATAGCATATTTTTGAAGTAAACGGAAAGATGAATGTTTCGGATTATGGATACACAAAATTGTGGCTAACTCAATTTGCACATAGGTTTCTTTCTCCACTTCCAACACGTCTTCGATTATCTGATATTCATTAGCTGTTAAGTAATTTTGGTTTCTCAACCCATACGCCGCCCAATAACGTACCAATCCATGTTCCGATTTTAACCCTTTCAGTTGTTTACTAATGGCTTTACTTCCCTCTCCCGAAAGGTTGATCATCGACATCATTGATTTAAGTGGATATACCGATTCGTCTGACTTGAAGTCATAGGGAGCCAATCCAGTTTTCTCCGACATACGCATCATTTCACCATAAGGAATGAACTGTAAATCTCTGGTCTTTAAGATTTCTTCCTGACAGATTTTTCTAAACTTCTTCAGCTGCTTAGCATACTTTGGATCGTTCGCCAAGTTATTTAATTCCCAAGGATCATTTTCCAAATCAAATAACATTTCCTTATCACGATTTTTAATAAAGATATTCTTCTGATCGTCGTTTAAAAGATCATTCTTCAAATCCGTTTTCATCGTCGTGTAAATATCAGCAATCCCTGTATAGTGCTTAAATTGCATTTCAGGAAGTGATGTATTGTACACTCTTGAGTACATAAAACGGCCATCAGAAACTTCTCTGGTGATGTCTCTCGCATCGTCTGCACCGTCTTTATGACCGTAAAAATGTGTTTTACTATAGTTCTCAGCCAAAAGGTTGGTACCCTCAAAATAAGCCGGCTTTTTGATGTCCGCCAAAGTTAAGATCGTTGCTGCTAAGTCTTCGAAGCTACCTACTCTATCAGTTTTATTACCCATTGTTAAACCCGACAGATGTTTGTACTTTTCTGGTACATACACATACATCGGTACTCTATGACCAAGGTTAATTCCATTTCCTTTTCCTCTAGGCATCGCTTCTCCATGATCTGCAAAAACAAAAATGATAGTTTCTTCTTCCAACCCATCGTGTTTCAATTGGGACAAAATCTGACCAATTCTATAATCTGTATAATTAATACAGTTATATATTCTGGCCATATGATGTCTCATTTCTGGACTATCTCTATAAAATGGAGGTAAGATTAAAGTTTCTTCTTTGGTTCTTAACTCTTCTGGAAGATGGGATAAAATCTCTCTTTTGTATTTCTCTTCTTTCCACACAAAAGTTCTAGAGGCATGCGACTCATTTAAATTAAAGACTGAAAAGAAAGCCTGACCGTCCTTGCGGTTTCTCCAATGGGCTGTTTTGCTCGACTCTGTCCAACATTCGTTGATAAACTTCTTTTGGTCGAAGACATTATAATCTGTTTTTACATTATTGGAAGTATGGTAGCCCTGTTGCTTTAAATAATAAGGAAAGCCCTTAATCTGATCTGGAAAAGGAATACTACTTCTATGATTTCCTGTACCAATTGATGTTGCATGCAGTCCGGTGATAATTGCCGATCTCGAAGGCGAACAAATAGTGGCTGTCGAAAACATGGCATTGAAACGTACTCCTTCTTGTTCTAAGCGATCCATATTGGGCGTGTTTGAAGAAGGGTTATCATAGATTAAATGTGGAGAGGTATCTTCAAAAGTAATCCATAAAATATTAGGTTGATCCTTCTGTTGAGCGTGTATCTGAACGCTTATAAATAAGGTGATGAGGAAGTATAATTGTTTCATTTCTTTCTTTTTTTAGTACATCACGAATTTCACACCTAAATCTTCAAAAATGGCCTAAATACTCTTATAGGAGGCGTAAATACCAATTTTTAGCCTATGGAATATGAATTTTTCACCTTTATTAATAGTATCAAACGCTATGTTTGTATAGGATATTTATCGATTAGTTGTAATTTTAACGATAGAGAAAACCACTCTATTTTTTTGATGATCATACTAACGATTGAATGTCCATTTTCAGAACTAAATAACTTTTTGATCATCACCTTTACTAACAGCTTAAATTGAAATGATAAGAATTATACTATTATACATTGTATGTCTATTGTCCATAAACATGCATGCTTCTTCGCCACTGGATTTAAAGAAAATTACGGTGGAAAAGGGGTTGTCTCATTCCGATGTCCGTGCAATTTGTCAAGATGATTATGGCTACATTTGGATTGCTACCTTAAAAGGATTAAACTATTTTGATGGTGAAAAAATTGAAGTTTTTGATAAGTCCAAAGGGTTAAAATCAAATCGTTTGGTGGAAATGAAAAAGGACAAATTTGGCTTCCTATGGTTATTATCAGAGGAATCGGGTATATCGTCATTTCATCCTTTAACACATAAAGTACAACATCATCAATTAGTCAATAACAAAGAAGGTAACAAGCTTTTTGATATTCAGAACCTGTCATTAATATTTATGACAATAAACAAGGAAGGCAATTGCTTATATGCTGTTTCAACAAGTAGTAAAGTATATAAACTGCCTTTAAAGAAAGATGGAAATATCAAGAATATTCAAGAAATACCTTTCAATTTACCTACTCAAACCGAAAACTTTGTAAGGTCGATTTACTACGATGATCAAGGAACAATTTGGATTGGTAAACGAAATGGATTGTATTTTAAGAAGAGAAATAATGCAAACTTTAAAAAGTTTAGGGGATCGGAAAGCAAATTAAAAGGAGTAAGGTCTATTCTAAAATTAAACGGAGGAAACTACCTCATTGGAGCCAATAATGGTTTATTTAAAGTTTCATTATACAAACAAACCATTAAAAAAATCCAACCACAATCCTCTATAAGTAGAATAAATAGCCTGCTTAAGGCGTCCGATGATTCTTTCTGGATAGGAACTTCTGTTGGAATCTGGACCATGAATAAAGAAGAAAACCTTCAGTTTCATTTATTAGAAGATAAAAACTTATCAACATCCAATGTAATTAGTTTATTCGAAGATAAATCGAATACAGTTTGGATTGGTTGTAATTCGATCGGGGTGAGATATACCGATTTAAAAGAATCGAATTTTAAACATATAGATATTAACGATAATAATAATTTCGACTTTACTTACTCCAAAAGTATGTCAGAAGTTGACGATTATTACATTTTGGGATCGAATAACGGAGTTCATTTTGTAACAAAAGACTTTAAAAAGGATGTTAAACACGCCAAATTAAAGAACGATATAAAGTGTTCAGTAAATACCATTACGGTATCAGATTCTAAATATATTATTTTGGGAACTTCAGGGTATGGTTTATATATTTCAACCCGACCATTTGATAAAGTGCAAAATGTAAGTTTCAATCAGATCAAGTTTCCAAAGGAGTTACAATATCCAAAACGATTTCATATTCGTAAAGTAATTACAGACAAATACGATAACACTTGGATAGCTACCAACGACGGAGGTATTTATTGTTATAATATTCATACTAAGAAGTTTAAGCATATTGAGAGAGTAAAAAACATTACGCTTTCGATCATCAACTCTATGTTATATGAGGCCGATAAGAATTTATTGTGGATAGGTACTCGAGATAAAGGCTTAATAAAATTAGAACTTCAGAACGATGAGTTCGTAAATGCAAAGCAATACATGTACTCCGTGGGAAATGAAAATACCCTAAGTAGTAACTTTGTTTTTTCTATAGTTAGAGATAAGGATAACTTAATTTGGGCAGGTACGATTGGTGGTGGTCTCAACTGTTTAATTGATGAAGAAAGAGGTATTTTCCAACGTTACAATCATTCGAACGGTTTGTACGAAGATGATATCGAAGGGTTATTGGTCGATAATGTTAATGGAGATATTTGGATAGCCGGTACTTCAATTACTAGCTTTAACAAGGAAAGTAAGACCTTTACAAGATATGGTAAATCCGATGGAATTCATGCCGAAAATGGCTTTAAGGTCAATGCTGATTTTAAAGACAGTCATGGTGTAATGTTCTTTGGAGGAGTAGATGGCTTGACGCTAATTGATATCAATAATTGGAAAAAGGAAACACAAAAAATCCGATTGGATATAAGTGGCTTGGAAATCAATCATCAAAAGTTAGTTTTTGATAAGGAATTTAACGGAAGAGTTCTATTGGATAGTCAGTTAAGAGAAAAGAAAAGCTATTTACTCTACCCAAACGAAAAAGACATCTCCATATCATTTATTGGCAACAGCCCAAGCGAAGTCAATAAGATAGAATATCAATATTTATTGGAAGGGTACGACGAGGATTGGATAGAAACGATGACTTCTAATGCAAACAACTCAGCTTACTATTCAAATCTCTCAAGCAGCCGATATACATTTAAGGTAAGAGGTAAATTGCATAATGGTCCTTGGTCGGATATAAAAACCATTTCGTTTAAAATCGAAAAACCCTGGTGGCAAAGGTGGTACTCTATAGCTTCTTTTGTGTGTATATTTGTTATCGTTATTTTATTGATAAACTATAATTTCATTCATCAGCATAAATTAAAAACTCAATTGGTATTTGCTCAGAATCAAAGAGAAAAAGACGAAGAATTAATTGAGCAGAAATTAGAGTTCTTTACGAATGTAGGCCACGACTTAAGAACACCATTAACTTTAATGCAAGGTCCTTTGGATGAGGTGGTACAAAACAAGTCGATCTCTCCTGATGTAAGGGAAAAAATATCATTGAGTTACCAGCAAACCAATAAGCTATTGCGATTGGTGAACGAGCTGATGGATTTCAGAAAGTTCGATAAAACACTGGAGTTGAATAACACTACTTTCGAGTTCATCGACTTTATAGAAAATATCTTCAATTCGTTTAAACTGAAAGCCAAGGATAGAGGAATTGATTTCAAACTGCAGGTACCGGAAAACCCAATAAAAGTGCATTATGATGCAGAAAAGATAGAGTCTGTTATCTATAATTTACTTTCAAATGCCTTCAAGTTTACAGAAACAAAAGGTACAATTACCCTAAATGTTTTAGTCGACGAAGCCAACAAAAAGTTAATCTTAAAAGTCATTGATAACGGACTAGGTATTGATGAAAATGCTTTGGATAAGATTTTCGATCGCTTTTATCAGACAAAAAATGCCAACTCTATCAACATCAAAGGCACTGGGTTGGGGCTATCGATTGCCAAGAGTGTGATTGAGGCACATGAAGGAGATATTCATGTAGAAAGTGAAAAAGGAAAAGGAACAAGCTTCATCATCGATTTACCTTTAAAAGATGTAGAGAGTAAAGAAGTGATGCCGCAAAGTTATTATGTGCAAAACGATGTGGATATTGAGGAAGTAGGAGGGGTAACTTTCGAAAATCAGACAGTGCTTTTAGTGGAGGATAACGAAGAGATTCTTCAATACTTGGCCAATCTTTTGAAAGATACTTGTAAGATCAAGAAAGCGGAAAATGGTAAAGAAGCTTTGGATATTTTACATGCAGATAAAAACATTTCTTTGGTCGTTAGCGATGTGATGATGCCGGAGATGAATGGTACAGAATTGTGTCATCATATCAAGACCAACGAACAATTGTGGCATGTTCCAATCTACTTATTGACGGCTAAAACATCGTTGATACATCAGTTGGAAGGTTTGGAAACTGGAGCAGATGATTACATTACCAAGCCTTTCAAACCTAGTATTCTTAAGCAGAAAGTCATTAACGTCTTGAAAAATAAGGAACATGTGATGCAGATGTATCAAGGAGTGATGCAATTGCAAAAACCATTAAGTAAATATTCCAAAGAGATGGAAGACGATTTCTTAGAAAAAACCATAGAAATCGTCGAAAAGAATCTATCTGATCCTAACCTGAATGTACAGCTTTTAGTAGATGAAATGGCCATGTCTCAATCGGCTTTATACAAGAAGATGAAAGACGTAACAGGGAAATCTTTGGTAGAGTTTATTAAAGATGTGCGTATGCGTAAGGCGGGTGAATTACTGTTATCTTCTAACTTAAAGATCTTTGAGATTGCCTATGAGATTGGTTTCAACGATGTGAAGTATTTTAGAAAGTGCTTTAAAGACCACTATGGAATGTCGGCCTCGGAGTACATCAAACAAATGAGTAAAATTACTGAACAAGAAGAGGTTACTAATTAGTACCCTCCTCGATAATTAAAATTTAGGTCGTTTTTGATGAATATCACCCCTAACTAAAAGAAATGACTCCTTTAAATTTGGTTATCGATTAAAGAATAAATGATTAGTATCAAATGAATGTATTACAACATCGTCTTATAAAAGTAGCCTTATATGTATTAGCACTTTATGGGATTAGTTCATGTGCGACTCCACATAAAAAGACAGCAAACAAAAACATCAAACAACCTAATATTATTTACATACTAGCAGACGATGCAGGATGGGGTGATTTTAGTTGTTATGGTCAGGAGAAATTCACAACACCAAACATCGATGCTTTAGCAGAAAGTGGTATCCGTTTTACGGATCATTATGCAGGTAGTAGTGTTTGTGCTCCTTCGAGATCAACTCTTTTAACAGGTATGCATACAGGGCATACACCTATTCGAGGTAATAAAGAAGTAATGCCGGAAGGTCAGGTGCCAATTCCTGCAGATACTTATAGCTTACCTAAAATGTTGAAGCAAGAAGGGTATGTAACTGGTATGTTCGGTAAGTGGGGCTTAGGTTACCCACAATCGGAAGGTGCTCCAAATGCACAAGGTTTCGATGAGTTTTATGGGTATAACTGTCAGAGGTTGGCACATACGTATTACCCATTATACTTAAGACATAATGGTACTAAAGTGCCTCTTCCAAAAAATACAGATGGTCACATGACGTATACTCACGATATGATTCACGAGCAAGCATTGTCGTTCATAGATCAAAATAAAGATAAGCCGTTCTTCTTATACTTGCCTTACACGATTCCTCATGCGGAAATGGTGGTACCTCAAGATTCACTTTTCCAAATGTATAAAGAGAAGTATCCTCAAGGAAAGCCTTATGTAAACAAGGTAAACCACGATCCTAAATTATCTCACGAAGATCGCTTCTTCAAAGGAGCATATGGAGATCAAGAATATCCAAGAGCAGCATTTGCTACTATGATGCACTACTTAGATAATTCTGTGGGTGATGTAATGGAAAAGCTAAAAGAACATGGTTTGGATGATAATACGATCGTGATTTTCAGTTCTGATAATGGTCCACACAAAGAAGGTGGAGCAGATCCCTATTACTTTAACTCGTTTGGTCCTTTTAAGGGAGTAAAACGTGATTTATATGAAGGTGGTATCCGTGTACCAATGATTGTTTCTTGGCCAAATACCATCTCTAAAAATCAAGTATCTGATCATCCATCAGCATTCTGGGATGTTTTACCTACAGTGGCAGATATCTTAGATGTTGAGATTCCAAGCGAACAAAATATTGATGGTATTTCTTTCTTACCTACTTTAAAAGGAGAAAAAGAGGATCAAGCTAAACACGATTATTTATACTGGGAGTTCCACGAGAAAGGTGGAAGAAGAGCAGTAAGAATGGGGAACTGGAAAGCGGTTCAATACAACTTGAAGAAAGGTAAGAAAATCGAAATCTACGATCTTTCTAACGATCCTTCAGAAAGTAAGAACTTAGCAAAGCAGAAACCTGAATTAGTACAAAAGGCACAAGAAATTTTTAATACTGCCCGTACTACTTCTACGACTTTCCCTTTCCAAGGAGAAAACATGTAATCTCATGAAAATAAAAAGCTTAATGACTATTTGTTTCTCTTTATTGATGATATCAAATAGTTATTCTCAAGATAAAAAGCCCAATATCGTTCTATTTTTTGTAGACGATATGGGCTGGAAAGACCCTGCTTTTATGGGATCAGATTATCACGAAACGCCTAACTTGGATCAAATGGCATCAGAAGGATTTGTCTTTCATAATGCTTATTCAGCTGGACCAAACTGTGCTCCTTCAAGAGCAAGTTTAATGTCAGGTCAATATTCTCCAAGACATGGTAAAGTGGCGGTTTGGAATTCTAAAAGAGGACCTGAAGAGCAAATGCGTTTGGAACCTGTACCTGATCAGGGATTGCCTTTAGAGAATTATACTTTGGCTGAAGCCTTGAGAGACGGAGGTTATAAAACGGGTATTTTTGGGAAGTGGCATATCGAAGGTTTAGCATCAGATCAAGGATTTGAAATTGATGGAGAAACGGATGCAAGCGAGATCAACTTTAAGGAAACAGACGATCCTAAAGATATCTACAGTTTAACGGAGAAAGCTTGTCAGTTTTTGGAAGATCAAAAAGATCAACCTTTTTTCTTGTACTTATCGCATCACACCGTGCACACAAAGTGGGAAGCACGTCAGCCAATGATCGATTACTTTGAAGGTAAAGAGAAAGGTAAAATTCATAAAAACGCTCAATACGCTGCCATGGTAAAACATACAGACGAAAGTATGGGGATTATTATGAAGAAGTTAAAGGATTTAGGAATTGATGATAACACCATTGTCATTTTCACTTCTGATAACGGAGCTATTGGTCGTGTAAAGCAGACTCCACTAAGAGGAGCAAAGGGAATGTTGTACGAAGGTGGGATTCGTGTTCCTTTAGTCGTTAGGTGGCCTTTAGGCATTACTCCAGCTACATCAACAGAACCAATTATCAATATCGATTTTTACCCTACTTTCTTAGAGTTGGCAGGGATAAAAAAAGCCAAAGATAAGGTGTTGGATGGAGAAAGCTTTGTACCTCTATTGACTCAGAAAAAGGAAAGTTTATCACGATCAACGATTTATTATCACTACCCTATTTACCTAGATGGTAAAAATGCAAGAGGGGCGAGAGATCAATATTTTAGAAACCGACCAACTACCGTAGCGATTAATGGTGATTGGAAACTGTTATTCTTCCACGAGGAATATGTACTTGATGGAGGGGAGAAAAATATGGATTCCAACCATATGGTTGAACTCTACAATTTAAAAGACGACCCATCAGAAATGAAGGATTTATCGTTGGTAGAGATTAAAAAAAGAGATGAAATGCTAAAGGATTTAAAGAAGTGGATGAAGAAAACCAATGCTCCTTTGGCCATGAAAAAAACACCGGAAAACTATCGACCGGTATATAAAAGAGGGGATCACAAGAAGAAACATTCTAATTAACATCTCCACTGAGATTTTTGAGATTAAGAGAGACGATTATTAAAGGATATTTTTGTAAATTTACGTTACAAGAATATCCTTTTTTTGATATTTTTTAAATAAGTAAATAAAGACTACTAATTTTTTTAAAACTGTCCATAAATACGTCTAAACGCAGATTTTTATTAGTTTTTCCCCCTTTTTTAATGAAAAATTAGGGGTTCAAACTCCCTTTAAAGATGTTGTTTTGTAATGAAATGAAATAGAATAGGTTCTATTCTCAATAAGAACACTTTAATATTTTTTTAATTATGCAAAAGAAGTTTACTCATTTTAGGGTAACTCATAGCATTGGTAAATTAAGTATTTTTTATCTGACATTTTCGCTATTGTTTAGTTTATCAACTTTAGCAAATGCTAATGCTTATGAAAGTCCTTCAACAGACCTTCAAGACAACATGATCGTTTCTGGAGTAGTCACCGATGAAATGGGAGAGCCATTGCCAGGTGTGTCTATCCTTATAAAAGGAACTACTAAAGGAACAATTACAAGTTTTGATGGATCTTACAAACTTTCTGTTCAACCAAAAGATGTTTTGGTTTACTCATTTATAGGTTATTTAAATCACGAAGAGGTTGTTGGTATACAAACGGTCTTGGATGTAAAAATGAACCTTGATGAAGAATTATTAGACGAGGTAGTGGTAGTAGGTTATGGTGTACAAAAGAAACAAAGTATTGTAGGTGCCATAGAAACTACTCCAACAAAAGAACTTTTAGAATCGGGTGGTGCAACTAACATGACCAGTGCTTTAACAGGTAGAGTAGCAGGTATGACTGTTATTGAATCGAGTGGAGAGCCGGGTCAGAACGAAGCACAAATCTTAATTAGAGGTCGTTCTTCTTGGAACGATAACTCTCCATTGGTATTAGTAGATGGAGTAGAAAGAAGTTTTAATGATATTGATCCCAACGAGGTGGAGTCCATCTCAGTACTGAAAGATGCTTCTGCAACAGCTGTATTTGGTGTAAAAGGTGCCAACGGTGTTATCTTGGTGACATCAAAACAAGGTTCGGAGGAAAAAACAAGAATAAATATCTCACAAGAAGTAGGTATGAAAACGCCAATGAATACTTCTTCTCGTTTGGATATGCCTTCCACTTTCAGATTAGCCAATCAAGCGTTAGCCAACGATGGTTTGTGGGATCAAATGATTCCAGAAAGCTATATCAGAAACTGGGAGAATCCGAATAGAGATATGGAAAAATATCCAGAAGTAGATTGGTGGGACGAGGTAGTAGGTACTGGCTATCAATCAAAAACTAACTTTAACATCTCAGGGGGAACGAAAAAAATTAAATATTTCACATCGGTGGGTTATTTGAAAGAGACAGATATTTTGAAGTCGAATCCTCAACAAGATTACGATCCAAGTTTCTCGAATGACCGTTTGAACTTCAGAACCAATTTAAAATTCAACGTTACAAAGACAACAAGTGTCGATTTTGGTATCTCTGGTAATCAGAAAAGATATTCAAGTCCGGCAGAAGTAAGAACAAGTAATTATCAAAAAGAAGAATTCTTTAAAAAGATCTACAGAACGCCGTCTTACTTATATCCTGTAAGATTTGAAGATGGATCGTATGGTGGTATTGATCCTAATGGTGGTGATAACCCGATGTCCATTTTAAATGAATCAGGAAGTGGACAAACAAGAAGATCTGAATTGTTTACCAACTTACAATTGGATCAGAAACTAGACTTCATTACTAAAGGACTAACTTTTAGAGCCAAAATAGCATTTGATACTTACACGCAGTTTAACAAAACAATTAGCAAAGACCGTGTAATGTTCCATTATCCTACTCCAGAATCAGAAAATAGAGTACGTTACCCAGATGCAAACTTCGTAGAACAGCCGGTAACGATAAATAACTGGGATTATGGATGGTTCCGAAAAACAATGTTATATGAATTCTCTACTAGATATAATAGAACATTTGGTGACCACTCTGTAACAGGTTTATTACTCTTCTCAAGAAGAATTAATTCTCCAGAAGTATCTTTTCCATTCTATGAGGAAAACTGGGCGGGTAGAGTAACTTACGATTACAAAATGAAGTATCTAGCCGAAGTAAACGTTGGTGTAAACGGCTCGGATAACTTTGCTCCAGGACAACGATTTGGTGTTTTCCCATCGTTTGCATTGGGTTGGGTGATATCTGAGGAAAACATCTTTAGAAATGCCGATTGGCTAAACAGTGCTAAAGTAAGATATTCATATGGTACTGTAGGTAGATCGCATATCAATAACAATACGCGTCACTTGTACTTTGGACAGTATTACCAAGATGGCAACATCAACTGGCGTTTAGGTCAGGATCCAACGAACTGGGCACCACACTATTTCGAAGGAAGAATTCCTAACGAAAATGCTACTTGGGAAAAAGCAGTGAAACAAAACTTAGGTTTTGAAGCAACAGTATTCAAAAACTGGAGATTCACTTTAGATCTTTTCGACGAGTACCGCTACGATATCTTGATGGAAAGAAGAAATATTCCAGCTTGGTCAGGTTTCCCAGAGAATCCATATGCTAACATTGGTGAGGTAAAATCAAGAGGTTTTGAAGTAACATTAAGTTATGACTTTAATATCGGTGAGCATTTACAAATTGGTATTGCCCCTAACTTCTCGGTGAACGAAAGTAGAATCATCAACAGAGATGATCCACACTTATTGCCAGATTCTCAGAAGGATGCCGGTAAGCCGATTGGATGGAAAAAAGGATATGTAACTGATGGTTTATATAAAGATTGGGACGATATCTACAACTCTCCAAATACTAACTTAGGTGGTAACCCTATTCCGGGTGATATCAAATACATTGACTTTAATGGCGATGGTAGTGTAGATATTAACGATCAAACGGCCTTAAAAGGATTGGATGTTCCAACGAAAACATATGGTCTGAACCTATCATTAAATTATAAAGGCTTTACAGTTTCTGCTTTATTCTATGGTGTGAATGGTAACTACGCCAACATTTCGGACGATATGATGTGGGGATTTGCAAAAGGATTTTATGTATTGGACGAAGTACACACAAACACTTGGAATCCATACACAAGAGATGCGAATGCCAATCCAACATTACACTTCCAAAACATGCAGCACAACAACAATTCTACAGAATATAGATGGCAAAATGCTTCGTATTGGAGATTGAAAAACTTGGAGATGGGTTATAACATCAAAGGCAAGAAATCGGACTTCTACAGAAACATTTATGTGTATGCTTCGGGTAACAACCTGTTTACATTTACAAGTTTTGATAGTAGACTAGATCCAGCAAACTCAAACGCTGCCTATCCACTTGTAAGAAGATTTAACCTTGGTTTACGATTTGGATTATAAGAAATGAAAATGAAAAAATTAATCATATTACTATTAGGACTTGGTCTTTTTTCATGTGAAAGGTTTTTAGATCGTTCACCAGATCAAGGAGTAACAGAATCTGAAGTATTTACAAACTACGAATCATACAGAGCATTTAACGATCAGTTATATGCTTACTTGGACGATTACTTCGATTGGAGACGTCGTTTTGATTCGGGTAGTTTTAGTGATGAAACAGAAAACAATTCGAACTGGACCGTTCAGAATGATATGAATGCAGGTGGTTTTTATTCGAAACCAGGTAATGCACAACAACATGAGATCGGTTGGGAAATGAGTAGTCATGGTATTGGTTCTCGTTCTCCTGTAATTGCGAACGGTTTCCAAGCTATTCGTGCGGCAAACATTAGTATCGAAAGAATCGAAATGTTGGAGGATGCTACTCAACAACAGATCGATGAGTTATTAGGACAAGCTTACTTTATGAGAGCATGGCACTATTTCCAAATAATAATTCGTTGGGGAGGAATGCCAGAAATGAGTGCATCGTTTACTCCTGATACCGATTTTAATCTTCCTAGAAGAAACTTTGTAGAAAGTGCAGAAGATTGCCTGAACGATTTGGACATGGCTTTTGAATTATTACCAACAAGATGGGAATTGAATCAATTGGGTCGTGTGACAAAAGGTAGTGCTTTGGGATTGAAAGAAATGATTCAATTGTACATGGCTTCTCCTTTAATGCAACAGCATTCTGGCAACAGTGCCACTTACAATCATGAGTTGTTGAAAGCCGCTATGAAAACACAAGGTGATTTGTTTAGAAATGCTGGAGAATATGGTATTGCATTATTGAATGGAGATAATTACAGAGACATTTTTTACAGTGAATTCGAACCTGCCAATTCAGAATACATTTTCTGGAGACACACAGGTGTTCGTAGTGCACAAGACTTGAAAAACCATTTTATTCCACAATCCTATGGCGGAGGTAATGCCACAACAGGTCCAACTCAAAATACAGTAGATCGTTATGAAATGATTAGCGGTTTACCGATTTCAGATCCTGATTCTGGTTATGATCCAAGCAAGCCTTACGAGAATAGAGACCCACGTTTCTACAACAACATACTCTATGATGGTGCCCCTTGGGGAATGAATGGAGATACACAATTGTATATCGAAACATATACGGGTGGTAGAGAAGATAAATTACCAATCAACCAAAGATCATTGACCGGCTATTTCGTAAAGAAATACTGGCCTGAAGGAAGTAACCGTTGGGAAAACAGATACGGTATGCACTTCATGCCATGGGTTTATATCAGATATGCACAAGTGTACTTGGATTTTGCAGAAGCAGCCAATGAGGTCTATGGTCCTACTGCAGCGGCTCCCGAAACAGGTATTTCAGCAGTGCAAGCCATCAATATCATCAGAAATAGAGTAGGAATGCCAGATGTAAATTCAAAATATACATCAAGCAAAGAGGCTTTTAGAGATAGAATTAGAAACGAGAGAGCGGTAGAACTTTGTTTCGAAGGACACCGTTGGTTCGATTCAAGAAGATGGAAAACGGCTGTTCAAGATTACAGAACAGTGCGCAAAGTAGTCATTACCAAAAACGGAGATGATGCTACCTACGAGTATCCTGAGATTCCAAATGCAAGGAACTTCGCAGAGAGAAACTATTGGTATCCTATCCCATTGGAGGAAGTAAGTAAAAATGAAAATTTCACTCAAAATCCAGGATGGTAATAAATTATGAAGTACAATAAAAAAATATATACTATAGCATTGGCTTCCTTATTTACCTTCATGGTAGGGAACGTGAATGCTCAGGACGAGATAGAAATTCCTGTTAGGGAAACGTCGAATGCTACTGAACGATTTAAGAAAACAATCAATTCAGGTGTAACCGGCGAAATTGATAATACTTTTAGAAAGGTATCGAAAGATAGATTTGTTGGAGTGGCGAATGGCATTCATGGAGATGATTTATCGACTTCCAACGAAATGAACTTATCGAATACCTTGCAAGGTAGAATCTTAGGTTTGCAGGTAACAACAAATGCGAACACTCCTGGCGGAGGTGGAGCATCGATATATGTTAGAGGTAAAGATAGAAACGATTCCAATTCTCCTCTATTTTTAGTGGATGGAATTGACAGACCTTGGCAAGATTTGAACCCGGAAGAAATTGATCAGGTAGTTGTATTAAGAGATGCAACGGCTAAGATTTTGTACGGTTCAAGAGCAGCTAATGGTGTGGTTTTAATTACGACAAAAAGAGGTAACGCATCGACAGGTTTACATATTTCTGGTGGTTTTGAGTTTGGTATGAAAACTCCAACAAGTACTCCAGAGTTTTTAGGGGCCGACGAATATGCTCAATATTATAATCAAGCACGATTAAACGATGGTTTACCGACTTACTATAGCGATCAACAAATCAATGCTTATAGAAATGGTTCAGATCCGTTGCTTAATCCGAATAACGATTACAGATCTTTTGCTTTAAAGGAATCGGCAACGTATCAAAAAGGTTACTTGAACTTCCAAGGTGGTACACAAAAGACGAAGTTCTTTGCACATCTAGGGTATACAGGTGATGGCGGTTTGGAAGCATTAGGTTACCAAACTACTTATGAGCGTTTTAATATGAGAGCCAATGTAGACATCGAATTATCGAAGTGGGCTACATTAAAAACTGACGTAGCAGGTAGAGCAGAATTTAGAAATAAGCCAGCCATATCAACGGCTGATTTTTATACGGACTTATCCGCTACGAGAGCGAACGAATATCCTATCTTCATTCAGGAAGGTACGAACCGTGAAAACACCATTTTAGGAGGTAGTTTAAATCACCCAAAAAACATTTATGGTGAATTAAATTATGGAGGTTACGATATTCAGAACGATAAGAATATTCAAACTCGTATGGGATTTGAGTTCGATTTCGACGATTATGTAAAGGGTTTGTCTGCAGATGTATATGCTTCTATGGACTATAACTCTATGTTTAGATATGGTAAGAACGAAGGATATAATAGCTATGCAGTAGTAATGCCGCAAGGCGATGATTACAAGTACCAATTGGTGAACTCTGGTTTAAAATCAGACGACCAAGTGAGGAAAGCATCAAGTGATTATTACAGCAACGCTTTTTATGGTTCGATTAACTACGATAGAACATTCAACGAAATTCATCAGCTATTGGTAACGGGTGTAGGTTATGTACAATCTACTTCGGATAGTCAGAGTTTCCAAGTACACAAACACTTGCACTCTGGTCTAACTGCCAATTATATGCTGAACAATAAATATGTAGTAGAAGGATCTTCAGTGATCGTAGCCTCAAATACACTGCAGAACCACAATCAATCGATGTGGACGTACGCAGGTGGTCTTGGATGGATCGTTTCCAACGAGAACTTTTTAAAAAATAATGATGTGTTGACTTACTTAAAATTAAAAGGTTCTGCGGGTGTATTGGCACACAACAACTCTTTGAATTACTATAGTGAAATACTTCGCTACGGTGAAAGTGGTGATGCTCGTTTCGGTCCAACAAACAATAACAGATATCCAGTTTGGGTACCTCAGGCCTACGGAAACGAAGATTTGGAGTACGAAAAGTCGGTAGAGTTAAACTTAGGTACTGAGTTGGCATTGTTCAGAAACATCTACATGGAAGCAAATGTATTTAGAAATGCTCGTAAAGACATGCCTGTATACATGAACGATTTCTACCCAGATTATATGGGTGGTAACCAAATGATGATGAACTACAATTCTACTTTAAGTAACGGATTGGAAGTGATGGTTTCTTACATGAAGCAATTAGGACATTGGCACCTTGGCGTATCGGGTAACTTTATGTACCAGCAAACGAAATGGGACGAAGTATTGGAATTTAAATACGATGAAAACTACTTGAGCCAAAAAGGGATGCCTATTGGTAATATTTACGGATATAGAAACTTAGGTTTCTTCCAAAATGCTCAGGATGTGGAATCATCTACTCACCAAACATTTGGCCCTTTACGTCCGGGAGATATAAAATATAGAGATCTAAATAACGACGGAGTAATTGATGAAGACGATAAGGAATTCTTAGGAACGACAGATCCAACTATGACTTTCGGTATTCAGTTAAACATCGGTTATAAAAACTTCAACTTATTTGTTCATGGTACAGGTTTGGCAGGTCATTACTTAAACAATTCTAGTATGTATTATCAATTTGATGGGTTGATGAACTACTCTGAAATTGCTAGAGGGGCATGGACAGAAGCTACAGCAAACGAGGCGACATATCCAGCGTTAACGACAGGTCAATCTACTAACAACTTCCAAAATTCTGATTTCTGGTTGGAGAGAGGAAATTTCTTCAGAATCAAAAGTGTTGAGTTAAGCTATACAATGCCGAAGAAAATCGTGAAGAAAATGGCAGGGATTGAGTCAACGTTTACGCTTAGAGGAAACAACTTGTTTGAGTTTACATCCATCAAAAACAAAAACCTTGATCCTGAGCGACCAAACACTGGCGTTACCAATTTCCCAATTATGAGAAGTGTCACTTTAGGTGCTCATTTTAAATTCTAAATGATGTAATTGATATGAAGAATCTTAAATACATAGTATTAAGCTTGGTGATTGGATTATCGACATCAGCTTGTAGCAACTTTCTAGAATTAGAGAGAGACAATAATAGAACAGAAGACGAAATTTGGTCGCATCCAGTAACGGCAGAAGGGGTTTTACTTTCGGGATATCAAGGATTGCCTAATTTCTACACCACTTACGGAAACGATATCTTGGATTGTGCTACCGATAATGGCGTCACAAGACAAATCAATTCGACGGTAAGAAGAATGGCTGCTGGAGGTTGGAACCCATCGTCGAATCCTATTGGCGATTGGTCAGGTTCTTATGAAATCATCAGAAACATGAACGACTTTCTAATGAAAGGATTTGATGTAGATTATTTCATCGCCGACTCTCTTAGAAACGAGAATTATAAAAGAAGACTAAAAGGAGAAGCACATTTCCTAAGAGCGTATTATCACTTTAACGTCTTGAGAAGACACGGCGGTTTAGCAGAAAATGGTCAGGTGTTGGGTATTCCAATCATTACAAATGAAGTATCCATCAACGAAACATTGCCAAGAAATACTTACGAGGAAGTGGTTGCTCAAATTTTAGCTGATACAGATGTAGCCATCGAATTATTACCACTTGAATATACAGGTGATAATGTTGATTTTGGAGAATCGAATGTAGGTAGAGCATCAAAAATGGCGGCTCACGCACTTCGTTCTGTTGTGACATTGTATGCGGCAAGTCCAGCATTTGATGATAAAAATGATGATATCACCACAGATGAAGCTTGGGGTAGAGCAGTGTACGAAAGCCAAAAGTTGATCGATATTATGGGTGGTTTACCTTCTTGGAACGACGACATCTATTTTGACGATAGAGTAGGTGAACCAATTATGCGTAGATACTCGAATAACAATGATATTGAAAAGAAAAATCTTCCTCCATCGTTAAACGGTCAAGGTTTCTCTAATCCTTCACAAGAGTTAGTAGATGCTTTCCCAATGGCCAACGGTTACCCAGTAGATCATCCAGATTCTGGTTATGACCCAGAAAAACCTTACGAAGGTAGAGATACAAGATTTTATGCTACGGTAATTCATAATGGAATGGACTTTAAAGGCAGTACTATCGATACCTATGTAGGAGGTGAAGATCATGCAGACGTGAATGAGTATGCGACAAGAACAGGATATTATTTAAAGAAGTTTATCAATCCTAACGTGAGTATCACTCCAGGTACAACCACTAATGGTAGACATTACACCGCATTATTTAGAAAAGTGGAAGCTTACCTAAACTATGCGGAAGCGGCCAACGAATTGGTTGGTCCTAACACCGTGCCTCCTTTTGGAAGATTGACAGCAAAAGAAGCGATCCAAGTGATTCGTTCTAGAGCAAAAATTGATTCTGATGCTTACTTAAATACAATTACTGGTCGTGATGGTTTCAGAGAATTTATTCATAATGAGAGACGTATAGAATTGGCTTTCGAAAATCACCGTTTTTATGATGTTCGTCGCTGGAATTACGATTTGAATGAATTAAATTCACCAGTAAATGGAATAGAGATAAATGTAAATCAAGACACACAAACAACTTCCTATCAAGAGGTCCATGTCGAAGATAGAAATTACCAAGACTACATGATCTATGGTCCAATACCATACCGTGAAGTCCTAAAAGGTGACGCTATTATTCAGAACAAAGGATGGTAAATGAAATTATTATGAAGAAATTACTAAACTTATTTTTTATCGCAACCCTGTTCCTAACAGGTTGCGATAGCTACAACGATTATTTAACAGATTACGATTACTCAACGACTTACTTTCCTTATCAAAAACCAGTAAGAACTGTAATTGCTGGCGAAGGATTACAGTTTAAAATGGGTGTAGTATTAGGTGGTAAAAGAGAGAATACGAAAACAGAAGTAGTTAAATTCGAAATCGATACGACCTTGTTAAGAGATACGCCATTCGAATTACTTCCTTCTGAATATTATACATTGAGTAACGATAACGAAATGTGGATTCAGGAAGGTCAATTTCAAGGTTTGATTGATGTGGTAATGGATTCGGTAAACTTCCTTTCGGATCCCAACTCTTTGACAAGACACTATGCCTTGCCAGTTAGAATTATCTCTGCAACGACCGATTCGGTGCTTACAGGAGATGAATTGAAAGGGATCGCTCCAATGGATTATATGATTCCGGTAATCAGATACATTCATACATTGGATGCGATTTGGTATCATCATGGAGTAGATTCAGCGTTTAATGCAAGCGGAGACTTGGAGGAAGTAATTGTAAACAGTACAGAAGATCTGATCAACAACTCTACTTGGAATTTATCTACAGTAGGAGCAACTAAAGTAATCAGTAATGGTTTGTCTGGAATCAAGAATACTTCGAGATTAGAAATGGACATGAACTTTGAAGATGGTGCAATTGACTTAAAGAGCACATCAGATTCTGAAATTCAGAATGTAGAGAACATCTCTTCTCGTTATGTGAGTGATGATCTAAAAGTGTATTTAAAATATAAGTATACAGCAGATAACCTGACTCATATCGTAACAGATACGCTTACTTTTAGAAACAAAGAGTTATCGTTAGAGCTTTGGGATTAATTCCTTCTTATTAAAATACAATAGAGGCTGTCTTATCAATAGGTTATTATTAAGACAGTCTCTTTTGCTATGGTATTATTTTGAAGAGCAATCTCAAACATTTATCTATCATTATTGATCTCTATAAATCATTTATTCATCGGATAAAAATCGTAAGAAAAAGCCCTTTTTAAGCATAAAAACAGCTATTTACGAAATAATCCCCCCCTTAATCATATTTTGTCAACTCTTATTTTTTCCAATTACTCTTAAAATTGTAATGTCAAAAGTATGATGGAAGAATTTAATTCTAAGCGATGAAAAATAAGACAATTAAAAACTTACTGATATTGTTTTGTGTGATACTGACTTCTAACTTATCTGCACAACATTTAAAATGGGAAGACCCTACCATTTATCAGTTAAATAAAATGCAGGGTAGAGCCACCTCTATTCCTTACAATAGTATTCAAGAAGCAAACCAAGATCTTCAAAAGAACATTATCTCTTTAAACGGAGAGTGGTCTTTTAAATACGTGGGCAACTACAAAGGGGAAATCAACTTAGCCAAAGAAAATGTAAAAAGTTGGGATAAGATTCAGGTGCCATCAAACTGGGAAATGTTGGATTATGGTAGAAGAATTTATACCAACACAAAATACCCTTGGGGGGTAGATAATCCTCCTTTTATTCCTCATAACAAGCAGGAAGTAGGATTGTACCAAAAAGAATTCAACTTAGCGAAAGACTGGACCGAACACGATATTGTGCTTTACTTTGGAGGTGTAACTTCTGCTTTTGAAGTCTACATCAACGGAAAAATCTTAGGCTATAGTCAAGATGACCGTTTGCCCTCAGAATTTGATATTACTCCATATGTAAAGAAAGGAAAGAATACTGTAGCTTTAAAAGTATATAGATATTCTGATGGTGCTTACCTGGAAGATCAAGACCACTGGCGCTTGTCGGGTATTCATAGAGAAGTGAAGTTGATCAAAGAAAATAAATTACGTATCAATGATTTTCATATTCGTGCAGGTTTAACGGATCAATACACCAATGGTGATTTACAAGTGCATTTTGAAGTGAATAACCACTATGCTCGTGAAGTTTGGAAAAACTATACAATCAGAACAACGTTAAAAGATGGTGATTCTGAAGTAGCTCAATCGGAAGTGTCTGTAAAAAGAGTCATCAAAAAGCGTCCACAACGTGATGATCTCCCTTTTGCACATATTCAAAGCAAAATTGAGAATGTAAAGAAATGGTCAGCCGAGCAACCAAACTTATATCAATTGTACATCGAATTACTTGATCCACTTGGAAAAGTAGTAGAGGTACGTACATCAAAAGTAGGTTTTAGAACGATTGAGTCGAACGACAAAGGACAGTTCTTAGTGAACGGTCAGCCGATTTTGATATATGGTGTAAACCGTCACGATCATCATCACCTTACAGGTAAAGTGGTTTCTGAAGATGACATGAGACATGAAATCGAATTACTTAAGAAGTTCAATTTCAACTCGGTAAGAACATCACATTATCCTAACGATCCTAGATTCTACGAACTATGTGATGAGTACGGTATATATGTAATGGATGAGGCTAATTTAGAAACTCATGGTATTACAGGTGACTTGACTAACAACAGCTTATGGTCTGGTCAGTTCTTAGATCGTATGGTGCGTATGGTTGAAAGAGATAAAAACCATCCATCGATTATTTTCTGGTCGTTGGGTAATGAGTCGGGTACAGGTTTTAACCACGCGGCTATGGCAAGCTGGACAAAAGATTTTGATCCAACTCGTTTAATTCACTACGAAGGTGGTCAAGGCGATCCAACACATCCAGAATATTTAAACTTTACTTCTAAAGAATTCAAAGAGAAATTAGCGGCGAACAAGATTACCTCTAACGGTACAGACCCTGCATACTTAGACATGTTAGGTAGATTCTACCCGTTGTTAGAAAGCTTGGAAGAAGTAGCTGAAAAAGATCCTTCGGGAAGACCAATTATTCTTACAGAGTATGCACATGCGATGGGTAACAGTACAGGTAATTTTGAAGATTACTGGACGTTAATCCGCAGAGTAGACCGTCTTGTAGGAGGTTACATTTGGGATTGGAGAGATCAAGGTATTGAAGTAACCGATAAAAACGGAGAAAAGTTCTTTGCTTACGGCGGCGATTTTGGTGAAGATATCCATGCCAATAACTTCTGTCTAAACGGTGTAATTACATCAGACGGACAACCGAAAGCAGCAATGTACGAGATCAAGCATGCCTTCCAACCTTTACATTTTGAAGTAACCGATTTCAAGAACTTTAAAGTGAAAGTAGAGAACCGTCATTTCTTTGAGTCGACTTCTATTTATGATTTCAGTTTTGAAATTATTGAAAATGGAAAAGTGATTGAACAAGGTGCATTTACGAGCCCTGAAATTAAAGCCGGCTTAAATCAAAAAGTGCAACTACCAGTTAAAAAGCAACAATTTGATATTGCCAACGAGTACTTCATTACAATCAAAGCATCTTTGAAAGAAGATAGAGTGTATGCATCAAAAGGTCATTTGGTTGCACAAGACCAATATTTACTTCCTCAGGGTGGATTGTTTACTCCTTCGTTTGCATCAAATAGAGGGGAGTGGAAAAAAGAAAACAACAAAGTTGCTTACAACGACTTCGAAGTAGTAATGAGTGCGGATGGTCAGTCGATCGAAAAAATCAACTATCAGAATCAAGCATTGATTACAAAAATGCCAACGCCAAACTTCTGGAGACCGGCAACGGACAATGACTTGAAAGCTTCTGGAGTGAACAAGAAAAAGAAATACTGGAAAAAAGCGAATGCAGGTCTACAATTGGTATCAAAATCAGTAAATGAAATTGATGGTGAGTTAGATATTCGTTTAGCATATGAATTGCCAGAGAAAAAAGCTTCTTGGACGACAACTTATACTTTAAAGAAAGATGGTACTGTAAAAGTAGCTGCTTCTTATGTGCCTCATGCTCCGCTTGTGGACATGATGAAAGTAGGTTTACAAATGGAAGTACCTAACACTTTATCAAATATTGAGTGGTATGGTAAAGGTCCTGAAGAAAACTACAACGACAGAAATGTTGGAGCAATGATGGGTATTTATGCGCTTCCATTGAATGAGTTTGCTTTAAGTTATGCTATGCCTCAAGCGTATACTAACCGTACTGAAGTGAGAAACTTTAGTTTAACAAATTCGAAAAAAGAGGGTGTGCAATTCTCAAGTAATCAGCCGTTTGAGTTTAGTGTGTATCCTTACACTGACAAAAACATCGAGGAAGCACAACATACGAATGAATTAAATGCCACTGATAATTTAACAGTGAACATAGATCATAAACAAATGGGAGTGGGTGGTAACAACTCTTGGAACGAAGTGGGAATGCCTTCGGAACAATATAGAGTAGCATCTCAACCTTACCAATTCCAATTTTTTATCTCTCCAAAATCGAAAGAGGAGAAATCTCAATTGTAAAAGATGAAATAAAGGTAGCGGTGTGTATCAAAAACACGCCGCTACAAAATGAAATGAATTAAAAAATAAACAGCGACAAATGAAAAACATTACTATTTATCTTCTGTTATTTCTGTTCAGCATAGTCGGTCTTCAAGCGCAAGAATGTAATACGCTTATTGACGACAATTTTGAAGAAGATACCGATATGGAAAATCTTCCGTCCTACATTAGTTTGAATACTTCTGGCAATGTAAACGACGGCGATATCTATTTTAAAGACGGTATGCTTCACATGGAGACTCCTCCAACAGTTGGACACGCTAAAGCGAATATTAACTTTGGTACTTTTACTCAAAACGAATTTGAAATCTCATTTAAAGTAAAATCAAACAATAGCGGTAGTTATACTTTTAAAATGGATTTCTTGGATGCCAATAATAAATGTTGGATTGGTATTAAATATCCTGATTACGGAAAAAGAGACTTAAGATACGATATCTTAGAAAACGGTAACGTTCCAGGTGGTAGCAATTTCCCTGAAGAAAATTCATTATTAGATGGGGAATATGTAGCAGATACATGGTACGATGTGCGTATGGTATTTAATGCTGATCATCAAGTATCTCTTTATTTAAATGGTACATTAAAGTTTGCCAACCTTCCTTTACCAGAGGTGGTGAAAGGTTCTCCAATCACAACTGTAAAAATGTACTCTCAAGGATCTTTAAACAATGGTGTAATCACTTTCTTCGATTATTTTAAAACAGTAGAAGGTCCACAACTCAATAAAGATCTTATTGCAAAAAGCATTATCGATGCTGAGACCTTTTTAGAATTGAAAGAATCATCAGGGCAATATCCTCAAGAAGCGATTGATCAGTTAAAGGCCGATATTGCTAAAGCCAAGGCAACCATGAACGACTGTAGTATTTCTCAAGAAGAAATGGACGCTGCCGCTGCTGAAATGGATAAAGCTTTGGAAGAATTCAAAGGTCAGATTATCGTTATTCCTACGGATGTGACAGTGTCTGTCAATTGGAACGAACTTTTGATGGAAAGAAAAGCAGAATGGTTTGGAGCTAATTCTACTTATAATGCTGATGGACAAGGTTTATGGAATCCAGATATGGACGACTTCGAACCAAGGGTGATCGATTTAGCGAACTATACAGGTTCCGCTTATTTTAGATTCCCTGGTGGAACAATGGCCAATTTATACAATTGGAAAAGAGCAATTGGTCCAACAAGCGATAGAATCGATAACCTAGATGCTCACAACGATGGTAAAGCTTTCCATAACAACTTTGGACCAGACGAGTTCGGTAAATTATTAAATACAACTTATTTAGAAGACGGTTCAATTGTAGTTCCGTTTGCTTACGGAACTCCTCAAGATGCAGCTGACTTTGTGGAATACATGAACGCAGAAGTTGGAGCAAATCCAAACGGTGGAAAAGATTGGGCCTTAGAAAGAGCAAAAAATGGTCATTACGAACCTTACAATATTGATGTTTGGGAAATCGGTAACGAGTTGTTCGGCGATTGGGAATTATCAGTAATGAACTACCCATTAAGTGGAGACGATATTCGTGGTGGAGAGTCGATTCGTAAAGGCGATGCTAGTTTCTATGTATATGGTGGTACAGAAAGATTTACCAATCAAAGAGCCGTGAAACAAACAACTTGGGTGGTCGATGAATGTAAATTAGATGGATCTCCAGACCAAGAGTTTTATGTAAAATTCCCTCCTATAGATATGTCGCAGGACTTTAAAGTGATGATTGAAGGAGAACAATGGACAGAGGTTTTAAATTTTGATAACTCCACTGCAACGGATAAACACTACGTAGTGACAAGTGCTAAAAACGGTACTTTCGTTTTCGGAGATGGCGTAAACGGTGCTATTCCAGAAAGTTTAGGTGATGTTGTTTTAGACTATACTACAGGCCCTCATGCAGGTTTTAGTGCTTACTACCAAGCTATGAAAGCGGTAGACCCAAGCATTACTGTAGTAAGTTGCTACGAAGGAGAAGACTTCTTTAAGCATATGGCCGATGTAAACGAGCCTTACGATGCTGTAGCCCGTCACTATTATCCAGGCGGTACTGCAAATGCAGGACAAGAATTTATTTTCGAGTTGTCTCAAATAGCAAAATACAATACTAGAGTAGATGATTTTAAAAACTATTTAGAGAAGTACGACAATACAGGTCTAAATGGTATCGAGGTGCAACAATTCTTATCTGAATATGGTACACCAAGAAACTTCTCTGCGATTCCTCATGCGATGATTTTATGGCATCAAATGATGAACAATTATCAAAAAGAATTATTAGGAATTCAGACCCACTCTTTCTTTAAGAACGATGGAACTACTATGGTAGAAACGCGTTTTGGAGGCTTCTTGATGGCCAAAGGTTTTGCACATCACATCTTCACTCACTTGCACCAAAACAACTTTGTAAAAACAGGTTTTGAAGGAGAGAAGTACACACATAATAATGTAGAACTTTGGAATACATATCCTACAGCATCAGTAAATGAAGACAACACAGTAGCAACGATTGTTATTCCTAACACTTCGGATGGAAAGCAATTGCAAACCACTTTCGATTTTGCTTCACTTCCTTTCGATAAAGACGACAATGTGGTACTTAAGAAATGGGTGGCATTATCGGATAATCTAAGTGTAGACAATACTTCTGATGTTCCAAACAATGTGCGTTTAGAAGGTCCATTTGTAATTGATGATGCCAAGAATTTTAAGTTCGACAAGGTAGATCCATATACAGTAACCGTGTACCAATGGTCGGTTTCTGATGAAGAAGAAATTACATACCTACATGATATCCAACCAAAAATCAGTTACGGACAGGTTAGTAATGAATACGGTTTCTCTGAGGATTCAGTATTGGTAATTAATGGATCTCAGCACGATCATTCTGTGACGTTAAGTTATAATACAGAAGCAGAATACGATATCAAAAACTACTTCGACTTCTTTGAAGCAGAAATTGGTTTGGAAGATAACTTTATTGGCGGTAGCGTTATTCTAAAAATCTTTGGTGATGACGAATTGATCTACGAATCGTTACCCATCGGGGAAAACACTCCATTAGAATACATTAGTGTAGATGTTAGAGGTGTAGAGAAATTACGTTTTGAGACAAAACCAAATCAAGGATTAGGTATCAATTTAGGAATGGGACATGCTCGACTATATAAAAACGAGAACTACAACGACGATGTCACAGGAATTGAAATAGAAAGAAAAGCCTTAAACATCTCGCCTAACCCTTTCCAGAGTAGAATACATGTTGCCTTGCCAAAAGCAGTAAGTGGAACACTTATGATTCATGATGTAATGGGCAGAGTAGTCGTGCAACAAAAGCTACATCAGAAAATCGCTATTGATCTTGATTTATCATTCTTGAACAATGGTATGTATATCGTGAATGTTTACAACAACGAGGAAGTATATGTAGGCAAAATATTGAAATCTAACTAACACTTATATCCTATGAACATGAAATGCAAATTAACTTTCGTCTTATTATTACTTATGTCCTTGTGCTCGTATGCACAGGAACCTGTAACGATTACCTATAATTTTCAATATGGATTTAAAGCATCAACTACTGGTGTAGACGATAATGTTTTATATCCTCAACGTGCAATTGTAGGAGGATCTAGACTAGAAAATCAAGGTATTGTTGATAATATGGCGGTCACAAAGATTGTCAACAACAATGCGACAAACTATAATAATACCTTTTTCCGATTTGATATTTATACTGGTAAAGGAACTCAGTTTAAAATCAATAAAGTTAGAGTAATTCAGAAATCGGAGCACGCAGGAGATCCTGATGCTATAGCTGAAGGAGGAAGTGGTAATACCTATCTTTTTAGAGTGGGTACACAATTAAATGGTGAGTCAATCTCGAATTCTGATCCGGAACAATCATCAGAGAATCTTTTATTTTCTGATGTGTTAGAAGAAACAGAATATACTCCAGGCGCAGCATATAGCTCAGTGAAAAATGGAGAATATGTATCGGTTTATCTAACAGGTAGAGGAGAACGTGTAGGTGGAACCGCAATCCCTGATGAAGACGGTGGAGGAGTTCACGAAGACGATATCTTCGATTGGACAGTAGACGAAGTGATTATCGAAGGTGAATATGTAGCGGGTCTTTCGATTCCAACTTTCGAAGTGGATTATGCTTTAGACGATAGAGACATGACAGCTGTATCCACTCACGCTGCTGTAAGTGCCACAGAAATGATAAGACAAGGCGGTGAATCTCAGTGGAAACAAGACAGAACTTTTAGTATCCGTTTAGCCAGTAATACTAATAATTTAGGATTTGGTAATGTTGGTTTTATCTATGATATGAATGTCGCCGATGGTTATAAGGCAATGATCAATAATTACGAATTGAAATTTGCCGGTTCGGGTGAATACGGTCAATCAAGAGTATATAGAACGTCGATTTATCATGATAAAAGTAGAGATGGCTCAGGTACAAGAGTAGATTTTTATAATGCTGATGTTTTAGCAGGTGTCGAAAAATATGGTGATAATATCAAAGACATCGATTATATGTCGGCTTTCTTTACAGACAATCTGACTTTTGATGGAGATTATTCATTTATGATCGGCTTAAACAGAACAGGTAAAACTGATAATGTTCAGCTTAGAGAATATTTCACTTTCGACCATGTTACAATTCGTGGTACGGCCATTCCAGAAAATGCCGATGCACTGTATCAAGAAATTTTGGTAGGTCAGGATTTATTTGTGAATGCAGTAATTGGAAGCGGAGCGGACGAGTATTTACAAGAAATTGTCAATCGTTACAAAGACGAGCTTCAAATTGCTGTAGATGTAGCTTTCGATGAGTCGAAAACTTCAGATGAATTAAATGCCAAGTTCACTTATGTAGAATGGTTGAACGAGCATTTTAGAAACAACACCAATAGCAGAAGCAATGTTGCTCCAGTGGTATCAGATAAGAGTATTGAAACCTCTAAAAACGGTGCGGCTCAGTTTACTTTAGAAGGAACAGATGCAGATGATGATTTATTGAAATTCGAAATCAAAACGCAACCTCAACACGGTAGTGTTTCTAAGATTGATGGCGCATATTACTACACTCCAAATGCGGAATATGTAGGAAATGATTCTTTTACTTATGTAGCCAACGATGCTCGTGAGGATTCTAATGAAGGTACTGTTTCTGTAACTGTAATTAATGATGGAAATACAGCTCCTGTAGCTAAAGAACAAGACCTAGAAATTATGTCTGGAGAATCGTTAGCTATCACTTTAGAAGCAACAGATGAAGACGGAGATGCACTTACTTATTTTGTAGAAGATCAACCTTCAAACGGTCAGTTAACCGGTACTCCTCCCAATGTAACGTATGTATCAAATGCTGGTTTCGAAGGAGAAGATAGCTTTACTTTTAAAGCATTTGATGGTAGTGCTTTCAGTAATATTGCAACAGTAAAAATTACGGTAACGCCTATTCCAAATAATCCACCAGTGGCTCAAGATCAAACAGTAGAAGTGATGACTACCAAACAAGTGGATATCGTTCTTACAGCCACAGATGCTGACAATGATGAGTTAACTTTTGAGTTGGTGGATGGACCATCTAATGGTATTTTATCAGGTGATATTCCTAACCTAACATATACTCCAAATGCAGCATTTTTAGGAGAAGATACCTTCACTTTCAAAGCATTTGATGGTAAAGACTACAGTAACACAGCAACAATTACCGTAAATGTTATTGAGTTTGTCAATACCAAGCCAGTGGCAGAAAATCAAGATTTCTTGATCAATCAGAGTCAGAAAGTAGAGTTTACTCTAACAGCTACCGACGAAGATAATGATCCGATTACATTCAGAATTGTAGCTCAACCTGAAAACGGTGTAATTGAAGGAGATATTCCAAACTTGAGTTATACACCAAACTTTGGTTTCCATGGGGAAGATAAACTTTCTTTTGTAGCCAATGATGGAACAGATGATAGTGAAGTGGCATATATCACATTTAATGTTAGAGATATTGGTGAGGGTGGATCTGATAATACTGCTCCAACCGTAGAAAATATATCGGTTTCAGTTGAGAATACGGAGTCTATATTAATTGAATTATTAGGTACAGATGAAGATAATGATCTATTAGCCTACCATGTGATAAAAACGGTAGAAAACGGTCGTTTGGATCAATTTGATAACCACATGGAATACTATCCAAATGCTGGTTTTGAAGGAGAAGATACCTTTACTTACACAGCAAATGATGGAGAACTAGAAAGTAATATTGGTACAGTAACAATTACAATAACCAATGGTCAGATTACCGGAATCCAAGATCAATTAGCGAGTGTGATTGATATGAAAGTAATGTCCTCTAAGGTAGTATTACAAGATAAATCTCAAACCAATCAAACAGTAAGTTTGGGTATATATCAGTTAGAAGGTAAACAATTGATAAATAAAGAAATACAACTGTCCGCAAATGCAGTAGAAACTGTCCAATACCAATTTGAGAAGAGTAAAGTGTATATCTTAAAACTAAATACAACAAGAGGTCAAATGACTAGAAAAGTGATCTTTAACTAACTGTCTTTATTGATAGGTGTTGGGGGAGTTTATTTTAGACTTTCCCAACACCAAAAAAAACATTCAAATTATAACTATTAAATAAACTACTTATGAAGCTACTCAACGTACTTCTATTCCTTCTATTCACTACTTCTTTGTTTGCTCAGAAAAATGTCGTTCAAATTATAGTCGACGATTTAGGGTGGACTGATTTAGGTTGTTACGGAAGTGATTATTACGAAACGCCATCGATTGATGCTTTGGCGGATAAGTCAATTAAATTTACAAATTCTTATGCTTCTTGTAATGTTTGTTCACCGACGAGGGCAAGCATAGTGACTGGAAAATATCCGGCATCTTTAAACCTAACCGATTGGATTGAAGGCTGGAAGTATCCAAAAGCTAAATTTTTACCACCGGAATGGACCATGTATTTGGATCCTAGCATTCCAACGATTGGACAAATTTTTAAGGAAAATGGGTACAAAACGGCTCATTTTGGAAAATGGCACTTAGGGGAAGCAGAAAAATACTGGCCGGAAAATCATGGATTTGACGAGAACCATGGTGGATGGAGAAAAGGTGCTCCCAACAAAAATAAAAAAGCAGGAAGCAATGGCTACTTTGCTCCATATGGCAACCCTAGATTGGAAGACGGACCTGAAGGAGAATACCTTACCGAGCGTATAGCATCGGATGTTTGTCAGTTTCTTGAAGCGAATAAAGACACTACTTTCTTTGTGAACCTGTGGTTTTACAATGTGCACACACCACTTCAGGCAAAACAAGAAAAAGTCGATCGTTATCAACAAAAGGAAAAAGGGGAACATCATCATAATGCAACTTATGCAGCCATGGTAGAACATGTGGATGATGCGACAGGAGTTGTCTTGACAAAATTGGATGAACTTGGATTGATGGAAAATACCATCATCATCTTTAGTTCTGATAATGGTGGTTTGCATGGAAAGAAAAAGCGACCGGTGACATCAAATTACCCGTTGAGAGGTGGAAAAGGAATGATCTACGAAGGAGGGATCCGTATTCCTACAATGATTTATCACCCACAACATAATGCACGAATCGAATCAACATCGATATCAAGTATTGATTATTTACCTACATTGGTAGATTTGGCTGGTGTGAATGTCAATAAAAAAATAAGGAAAGATTGGGATGGTACTTCTCTTGCAAATCTGGTCACAAATGAAAAAGAAGTAGATCGACCATTGTTCTGGCATTATCCTCATTATCACCAACAAGGGGCGGTGCCTCATACGGCTATACTTGATGGAGATTGGAAGCTAATTCATAATATCGAATTGGATAAGTATGAGCTTTACAATGTGAAGGAGGATATATCAGAAAAAAATAATTGTATCGATTCTCATCAAGGAGTCTATAAGAAACTATTGAAAAAAATGGAGGCATGGAAAAAGGAAGTCAACGCACAAATGCCTGTCCATAATCCTAACTATCAACCATCAAAATAATCAAAAATGAGAAAGCTAATTCTATTTTTATTGTTAAGTATTCCTATGACAATCACATCCTTGTTTGCACAAACTGAATCTTATGAAAAAATCACAAAGAATGAGAAAGAGGGGATAGAAAAGAGTGTAGATAAAATGAGTGAAGTGTTGGGGCTGAGTTCAAAACAAGTGAGACAAATGAAGGAAATTCGTCTTTCCCTTTTAAAGGATCAGAAGGTAAATATTCATTTTTATGGAAAGGGGAGTGAACAATATAAAAAGCGATATGATCAGTTTTTTAAAGAGAGAGGGGAGATTCTAACTTCTACACAGATTATTGATTGGAAAGCACATCAGAGTGCGAATAAGGAGATTCGAAAATATAAGCAGCATATTAAAATTACAAAACATCAACACTTTGAGTTACAGAAAACATTATCTGAACTATTCAAGACTTTGGAATATGCAGCTCAAGATACATCTCTGACTTTGGATCAAGATGCAGTAATTAAAAAGCGGGCTTATCAGAGATTTTGGGCAGATAAGAAAGAGATTTTGAGTAAAAACCAAAGTAAAACTCTTAGAGAACAATGGGAGGAAAGTCAGAAAAATAAAACAGATCAACAATCTAGAGAGAGTAGGTATTTGTATATCAACTCTTTTGAAAGCGAGCCTACTTTATTGGAGGCATATACCGAAGAAAAAGAATGATTATCCTATTTAAACAAGTATGAAGATGATAAAAAAATCACTATTGATGTGTGTACTACTTTCTATTTTTTGTGGTTGCGTTACAACTACAAAAAGTAACGACGAAACACCAACACGAAAGAAGAAATACAAAGGCAATCTAGAGTTAGTAATTGCGGATGTAAAGCAAATGCAGATCCATAATAAATTGAAGGATTCGACTCAGGTGGATCACCTTTTGGATGGATTTGAGAAGATGAAAGTGGATGGCGTACGTATCACTATTTTCGGAGATGGAGTCAATCCCAATCCCGAACTTTTTGATTACCTCTACAAAGAATCAAGAAAAAGAGGCTTTAAGATTTTTGCCAATCCTGCTTTGTGGGAAGGTGCAAGACGTATCGTGAATAAAATCAACAAAGGAAAAGATACCGGTAAAGAGGTATTGGGTGATATGGAAGCGACTCAGGTATTGGTCGATAGAATCATTGCTTTTTCAAAGGAATATCCTTCAGAATGGATTTGTCCGTTTAATGAAGACGGCCACCCTGGAAAATATTGGACGGCAGAACAAATAAGCGAGACGTACAAACGTATCTATGGTAAATTGGGGAATGCCACTTTGGTGGGTCCTTGTACCTGGGGTATTGGTTCTGGTACTAAGATTTTAAATCAGACAGATATCAAACAGTATATTTCTATAGCCACTTCTCATAACTTAGGTTTTGAACATAAGAAATGGGAGAAGTTCATCGCTTCAGCGGATGGAATGAAAGTATGGGATTCGGAAACCAACATGAATAAAAAGTACGAAGATCGTGCAATTCGTATCGAAGCGGCCATAGATGCAGGTGTAAACGGTTTGGTGCTTTACGATTGTTGGAAAGGAGTGGATCTATCCAACGGTAATTTAAATACTGAAGGGGAAAGATGGGTGAGTAAATACTTGGCAGAGGAGCAGTAATTAGCAAAATGTATAAAGAGAAAAAGGAGAAAGGGAGATGATTTTATGACCACTTTCTCCTTTTTTATAAAAAAGCAGTCAGTGTTATCAGATTATAACTAACTAATACGAACAAATGAAACATCAACTCTACATATTACTTATAGTATTTGGATTCCTTGCTGGTTCATGTACCCAAAATAAAACATCTCCAAAGCAACCCAATATTGTATTTGTGTTTGCAGACGATCAAAGGGAAGGAACTATCAATCATTTAGGGAATAAAGAAATCATCACTCCTAATTTAGATCGATTAGCTGAGGAAGGAATGAGCTTTTCTAATACCTATATTATGGGGTCGTTTTCTGGGGCTGTTTGTCAGCCAAGTCGAGCGATGTTGCTTACCGGAAAAAAGCTAAACAACCTTACAAAATACGGTGCAATTTTGCCGGAGGAGGATATCCTTTTAGGAGAAACGTTGCAATCGGCGGGTTATAATTGTTTTGGTATTGGAAAATACCATAATGATCCAGCTTCTTATGTTCGTGGTTTTAACGAGGGACAAGACGTGTATTTTGGCGGTATGTTCGACCAATGGAATGTTCCTTTGCATAGTCGAGAAGGAGCGAAGGATTTTAAGAAATTTGACCGACCAGTATTAAAGAATTATCGTAAGTCGAATAAACTATCTTATGAGCAAGGAGAATACGTTTATGGAGGAAAACACAGTGCTGATATTTTTACGGAAGGCACTATTGAGTACATCAAAAACTATGATTCGGAGAAACCGTTTTTTGTCTATACTTCGTTCATGACACCTCATGATCCACGATCGACTCACCAACGTTATTTCGATATGTATGATACGGCCAATATCAGTTTACCTGAAAACTTTTTACCGGAACATCCTTTCAATAATGGTGAATTAAGAATTAGAGACGAAAAGACCGCTGGTTTTCCAAGAAAGGCATCAGAGATTAAAGAACATATCCGTGACTACTATGCCTTAATTACACATAATGATGAAAAACTGGGACAGATTGTCCAAGCCTTAAAAGAGAAAGGAGTATATGATAATACCATCATTATTTATTCTGGAGATAATGGCTTGGCCATAGGACAACATGGTCTTATGGGGAAACAAAACTTATACGAACACAGTACTAACGTGCCTCTGATTATCGCTGGAGGGAACATCAAAAAGAATGTGCGAACGCAAGCAATGGTTTACCTAACCGATTTATATCCTACAATTTGTGAGATGGTGGGCATTAATATTCCTCAATCTGTGGAAGGAATCAGTTTTCAATCTGTTTTAGAGAATAATGAAAACGAGCATCGACCTTATATTTTTACCTCTTATCGTACCTCTCAAAGAGCCATAAGAAATCTACAATATAAACTGATAAAATACCATGTAAAAGGAGAGCCAAAAATAGAACAACTTTTTGATTTGGAGAACGATCCTTATGAGACAAAAAATCTGTGTGGAGATCAGGAATATGCAAAAGTATACGAAGAATTGAATACTGCATTCGACAAAGCGTTAATCGAATTTGAAGACAATATTTGGGACCAAGAAAATCATTAAATCATGAAACATTTTATACTGTTATTATTGGGATTACTTGTGCTGGAGATCACTTTCGCACAAGAGAAAATCGTATATAAAAATATCGATTCATTGGATCTTCATTTAGAAGTTTATCGTCCGGAAAATATGGAGAAAGGCAAAACATATCCTGCCATGATCTTTTATTTTGGAGGAGGATGGAATACAGGGTCAACAAATCAGTTTATCCCACATGCAACACATTATGTCGAAAAAGGAATCATCTGTTTTTTGGTGGATTATAGGGTAGCCAAAAGAAATAATACAACACCTTTTCAAGCTTTAAGTGATGCGAAATCTGCTATCAGATACATTCGAAAAAATGCAGATAATTTACAAGTCGATCCAACAAAAATTATTGCTTCTGGAGGATCTGCAGGTGGACATTTAGCCGCAGCAACAGCCATAATCGAAGGGTATAATGATGTTGCTGACGATCTATCGTACAGTTGTCGACCAAACGCTTTAGTCCTATTTAATCCAGTAATTGATAACGGACCTGGAGGTTATGGTTTTGGAAGAGTAGGAATGGCTTATAAAAGTTTTTCGCCACTTCATAACATTGTAGCAGGGGCTCCTCCAACAATTATTCTGATTGGAGATAAAGACCATTTAATACCTGTAACGACAGTGGAGTACTACCAACACATCATGAAAAAAGTAAAAAGCAGATGTGATCTAAAAATATATGAAGGAGGAAAGCATGGTTTCTTTAACTACAATAAAAAGAAGATGACTTTCTATAATAGTACTATAAAAGACAGTGATGATTTTTTACAATCATTGGGGTATTTTGATCAAGTAAAATAAGGTATAAAACTAACAAATAATAAAACCGATTAGTATGAAAAGAAGACAATTCTTAGAACTCGCTTCTATGGCGGGTGCAGCAACATTTTTAATGCCTTCTTGTATGAGCAATAATGGGGATAAGCAACAATCCCAAATGCCTGATTTTATGAAAGGATATGAAGAACTTTATCAAAAAGATCCTCGTCAGGCGGCCATTAAATGTTTTGAGGAATCGAAATATGGAATGTTTATTCATTACGGTTTGTACTCTCTTTTAGGTCGACATGAATGGGTACAAATCAAAGAGAAAATTCATGTGGCGGAGTATGCCAAATTAATGGACCGCTTTACTGCAGATAAATTTGATGCTGATTTTATTACCGACTTGGCGTTAGAGGCAGAGATGAAATACATCAATTTAACCACAAGACATCACGATAGTTTTTGTCTTTGGGATACCAAATACACTGATTTTAAAAGTACCAATTCTCCTGCAAAAAGAGATCTCGTCGCCGAATTGTACGAGCAATGTAACCAAAAAGGTTTAGCGCTGCATTTGTATTATTCCCATGGTAGAGATTGGCGACACCCTCATGCACCAAATAACGATAAATGGGGGGGACATGCGCGACCAGAATTTGATGTACAAGAGCCTTTTTACAAATACGGAGAGGAACACGATCTAAATTTATATGTTGAGTTTCTGTATAATCAAGTAGCTGAACTGATTGATATGTTCCCCAATATTGCTTCTATTTGGTTGGATGGACATGGCGTTCCGAAATCAGGCGATCATACGCAATTTAAATGTCAGGAACTCTATGATATGATCCATCAGAAACAACCTCATATGTTAGTTTCTTATAAACAAGGATTGTTGGGTACCGAAGACTTTTTGGCTCCAGAAAGGAAGTACAAAAAGAATGGAAAACCTGAAAAGCCATTAGAAATCTGTGATCATCTTCAACGTAAAGGCTGGGGCTATTTGGCTTCTGAAGACGGAAATCATAAATCGAAAAAAGAGGTGATAAAGATGTTGAAAAAAGCCAACTCCTATCCTGCGAATTTACTACTGAACACGGGGCCTTATGGTTCTGGAGAAATGCACCCCGAAGATGTAAAGGTATTGAGAGAAGTTGGTGAGGAGATTAGGAGTAAGGGTTGGAATGGTGTTTTGGGTTAAAAGTTAAACCTACAACCCCTCATACTCAAACCTCATCTCGAAGAACTCTTTAGGATCAATCTCTCCTAAAAACTTAGGAGGGATGTTCTTAATCAATTCGTATTTTTCGATCCATCGGTTTTCTCTCCACTTTTTGCCCAATACAGACATAGCATTATAGAAAATGATGGCCTGTTCGTAGGTCGTAAACTGCGCTCTTAACATTTTAATAAAGGATTGCTTTTCGTCTTCTGTTAAGAACTTCGTCTGATCTACATATTTTATGGTATGGTATAGATGACGGAAATAGTTGCCCAACTTCGATTGGTGACCGACATAGAAAGGCACTTCCGCATTGTACTTACTTCTCTTCTTTTTTAGTTCCGTTATCAAATGTTCTGCTTGATGTGGAACATACTTATTTAAGATAGACACCAAAGCTTCCTCACCATGTTCTTGTAAGCCAAAATGAAATATCAAATAGGTAATATTCAATGTGAGTTCATGATATTCTTTCTCGCTTTGTTCAACACCTTTAGGGAGCAACTGCATCACCTCTTTTTGTAATTGATTACACTGTTGGTATAAAGCAATAAACACCTCTCTTCCTTTTTTGGTGATGAGTTCTTCAGAAGCAGGGTCTTTATGTCTAAGCAATTCCACATTCTCTCTGTGGTACTTCATCATCTCGAAAAACTTGACTTCGAATTGTTGTCTTTCGAAGAGTTTTCTTTGCCATTTAATGGTCTCATAAATCAAGATGAAACCTACCAATGAGAAGATGGGGCCAATCGTTCCCGCTATGAAAGATCCGTACTTACTAAGCACTTCCATGTCTACACCCAAGAAAGATTCATAGAGATGATAATCCAGGAAAAAGACGAGCATCACAGAGATTCCTGTAATGGCCAAGAACACAGAAAGTGTAAGGGAAATATTGATCTTCTTTAATAGCTTCAACATAGTTATGACGATGGTGTTACCTCAAAAGTACGAGTAAAATGTGGCTCCTCTTGCATTTCGAAAGGATTATTATGTTTTCCACATCTCGTGATTTTTCCCATTGTTCAATTAAAATCTAGTCAATTACAGTGCAAATTTTAACGATTAAGAGGGGAGTAATTTTTTTACCGCACTCTATAAATTGTAAAATTGATTTAGTTTATACTATGAGAAATGATAATTACCAATCAAGACACATCCTTCCACTTAATGGAATGATCTAAATTAACGAATATAGCTACAGAAATGAGACGAATTTTATTTTTTGCACTATTAACTTTTATCCTTGGTGCCTGTACACAAAAGGCCAATGATACAACAGAAAAGAAAAAGCACTTCGAACCTAATTGGGAGTCGTTAAGTCAGTACGAATGTCCGGAATGGTTTAGAAACGCCAAGTTTGGTATCTACACTCACTGGGGTGTTTACTCGGCATCTATGGCCGAGGGCAACTCCGATTGGTACGGTAGAAACATGTACAACGACTGGCATCCAAACTATAAGTTTCACCTTAAAACGTATGGTGACCATAAAGAATTCGGGTACAAAGATCTAATTCCTCAGTTAACAGGAGAGAAATTTGATGCCGACGAGTGGGCTGAATTATTCCAAAACGCAGGAGCACAATTTGCAGGACCTGCAGGCGAACATGCCGATGGTTTTTCAATGTGGGATTCGAAAGTTAACCCTTGGAACTCGACGAAAATGGGTCCTAAGATCGATGTAGTCGCAGAGATGAAGAAAGCCGTGAAGAAGAGAGGAATGAAATACGTAGTAAGTATGCACCACTCTTGGTTGTGGGGATGGTACCCAACATGGGACGAAAATACCGATTGTGCGAATCCTGAATTTGCGGGACTTTACGGTCCAAAAATTCCAGAATCTTCTCGTTTACTAAAAATTGGAGAGGAAAAAGGATCTTACCCTATGCCTAGTCCAGAATTTGAGAAAATCTGGTTAGAAAAAGTAAAAGAAGTAGTCGATGGCTATTCGCCGGATTTACTTTGGTTCGACAACCGTGTACGCATCCTTTCGGAAGATATCAGAAAAGAAATGGTGGCTTATGTACATAACCACAGTGCAGAAAATAATGTAGAAAGAGTATTTACGTTTAAGCGTCCGGACTTCCCACTTGGTGTCGGTACAGTCGATTTAGAGCGTGAACGTATGCCTGATATTTATCCTGATCCATGGTTAACAGATACATCGATTTCTAAAGCATCTTGGTCATGGACATCCGATCTAAAGTGTTATCCTACCAACCGATTAATTGATGATTTGGTAGATATCGTGAGTAAGAATGGCTGTCTATTGTTAAACGTAGCACCTCACCCAGATGGTAGTATTCCACAAGCACAAAAAGACCGTCTATTAGAGATGGGGGCATGGTTAAAAGTAAACGGAGAAGCGATTTACGATAGCCGTCCTTGGTTAATCTATGGTGAAGGCCCAACGAAAACAAAAAGCGGTCACTTAGCCGATACCAAATTTGATGGTTTTGGAGAAGAAGACATTCGTTTTACCATTAAAGGTGATCAGTTATATGCGATTGCTTTGGGTTGGCCAGAATCTGGTGAACTACCAATTAAATCTTTAGGTTTAATGGCGTACAACTCTAAAGTAAAAGACATTGAAATGCTTGGACATGAAGGTAAGTTAAAATGGGAAAGAACTGAAGGAGCATTAAAAGTGAAGCTTCCAAAAGACAAACCATGTGAGCATGCCTATGTGTTTAAAATCAGTTTCTCAGGGAATAAAGAATCTTAATAAATAGAAGTTTTTACAAGCGTCTCTACAAGTTAGTATACTTCGTAGAGACGTTTGTGATAACATCAATGACTATTGGAAATCTTTTAATCCAAATGGAGATATTATTGCTTTTAAAAAGCTGTTGGTCACGATTACTTATAAAATTAAATGTCCTCCATTGTTGATTGAGGAGGAAAAAGAGCTCATTGAGATTGGGCGATATACTTAACATCAAAAAATTGACATTAATAAGAAATAATAATGAAAAGGTTTAACAATCAAACACTCTTAAAGACGGGAATGTTACTTGCATTCTTGTTCTCCTCGGCAATATCAATTGCTCAGAAAAAAAAGCAACCTAATATCATTTATATTATGTCGGATGACCATGCGGCACATGCAATTGGTGCGTATGGTGGAAGATTATCCACTTTAAATCCAACTCCCAACTTAGATAAATTGGCCGATGGAGGTATCCGTTTTTCGAATGCCTTTTGTAACAACTCTATTTGTACACCAAGTAGAGCCTCGATAATTTCGGGTCAGTATCCACAAACCAATGGTGTTTTGGATTTGGATATCCACTTGGATCCCGAAAAGCAATATTTACCAAAAGAGATGAAAAAGTTGGGCTACAGCACTGCAATTGTAGGAAAGTGGCACTTGCACATCGAGCCATCAGCATTTGATTACTACAAAGTATTACCGGGTCAGGGGAAGTATTTTAATCCTTCTTTCCACGAGAAAGGAAAGGGCGAATGGCCAAATAATAAAGTGAAATCAGAAGGTCATTCTAGTGATGTAATTACTGATGTTACTATTAATTATCTAGAAAACAGAGACAAGACGAAACCTTTCTTCTTGATGCATCACTATAAAGCACCTCACGATTTCTTTGAGTATGCACCACGTTACGAAGACTACTTGGCCGATACAGAAATTCCTGAACCCTCGAGTTTGTATTATCAACCCAACTGGGGATCGGAAGCTACAAGAGGAGCCAACGATTCTTTAACGAACTATATCGGGACATCGGTTTCTGACCGTCATATGTACAGAAACTACAATAAGTTTTTCCATAAAGATTCTTTAGAAGGACAAAATTCTGCACACGTGGCGTATCAGGATTACCTAAAGAGATACCTTCGTTGTGTAAAAGGTGTGGACGATAACTTGGGTCGATTATTCGATTATTTAAAGAAAGAAGGTCTTTGGGAAAATACCATCATTGTATATACTGCAGACCAAGGAATGATGTTGGGTGAGCACGATTTACAAGACAAGCGTTGGATCTACGAAGAGTCGATGCGTATGCCGTTTATTGTACATTACCCTAAAATGATTGAGGAAGGTAGAGAAACAGATCTTTTGATTAACAATACGGATTTTGCTCCAACATTAATCGAAATGGCTGGCGGTAAAGCACCGGAATACATGCAAGGACATAGTTTTGCTAGAACATTAAAAGGCAAGGAAGAAAAAGACTGGAGAACGGCCACTTACTACCGCTATTGGATGCACATTATTCATCATTATGTACCGGCTCACTTTGGCTTGCGTACCAAAGATTACAAGTTGGTGTTCTACTACGGAAAACACTATTTACCTGAGTCGGAATTTGCGAAACACTATTGGGCGAAGCAATACCACGGAATCGAAAGAGAAACGCCTCATACATGGGAGTTCTACGATCTGAAAAACGATCCAGAAGAATTGCATAACAGATATAACGATCCGAAGTACCAAGACATCATTGCGAAGTTGAAAACAGAATTGAAACAACAAAGAGAAGAATTGAACGAAACGGATGAGAATTATCCAGAAATTTCGGCAATTGTTGAAGAGTATTGGGATACAAAAACGCTTACAGAATAAGCGGATTTTTTAATTAAATAGATAAATACCCTCCCTTTTGAATAAATATTTTTACTCGAAGGGAGGGTATTTCTTTTACCTTGCTTTCAAGATTAAAAAAGCGAAACTCAACTAACAGATGAATTAAAGTATGAAACCAATAGTATTTTTTATTACTCTTTTCTTATCGTTATCATCTTGTACGCAAGTCCAAAAGAGAACGGTAGACGATTTTAACTTCGATTGGAAGTTTATAAAAAGCGATCTCCAAAATGCAGAAAATACGTCTTTCGACGATGCCACATGGCAAGACATCCGATTGCCTCACGATTGGAGTATCTTAGGTGGTTATCAAAAAGACAAAGGTGCTTCAAGTACCGGCTTTACAGAAGGTGGAATCGGGTGGTACCGAAAGACTTTTACCGTTCCATCATCAGATAAAGACAGAGAAATATGGATAGAGTTCGATGGTGTGTATTGTAATTCTACCGTCTTTATCAACGGGAAAAAATTAGGATTCAGACCTAGCGGATATTCGAGCTTTTCTTATGCTTTATCGGAACATATCAACTTTGGAGAAGAAAACGTGATTGCCGTAAAAGTGGATCATTCCAACTTTGTTGATTCTCGATGGTATACAGGTTCGGGCATCTATCGTGATGTGCGTTTAGTGAAGACTTCGAAAACACATATCCCACAATGGGGCGTGCAAATCGAAACCCCCAAAGTATCTGATAAAGAAGCAACCGTTCGAGTGAAAACGAGCATCAAAGCAGTATCAAATAGTACTTCTGTGAAGGTGAGCCTGATGGACGAAAACCAGCAGGTAGTTGCCGAAAGTGAAGCCAAAGCTTTAACGGGTGATGTAGTCGATCAGAAACTTCAAGTACTTCAACCAAAACGTTGGGATATTGATAAGCCACATCTATATACCGCAAAACTTCAGGTATTTGATAATGGTCAGTTGGTGGATGAAACAGAAGAAAGATTCGGTATCAGAGACTTTGAGTTCGACTCGAAAAAAGGCTTCTTCCTCAATGGAAAAAATGTGAAGATCAAAGGCGTCAATTTGCATCATGATGTTGGAGCAGTTGGAGCAGCAGCAGTGAGAGATCATTGGGTATTCCGTTTGAAGAAATTGAAATCGGTAGGTGTAAATGCCATCCGTATGGCGCACAATCCACATTCTCCATTATTAATGGATTTGTGTGACGAAATGGGCTTTTTAGTCATGAACGAAGCATTTGATGAATGGTATGTGCCTAAGGCAAAAATGCTCACCTGCTTAGGTGGTCAGAAAGCACCAATTGATATATCAGAGGGCTATCCTGAAGTATTTAGAGAGTGGGCAGAACGCGATCTGAAAGACTTGATTAGAAGAGATTATAACCATCCATCGGTAATAATGTGGAGTATCGGTAACGAGATTGAATGGACGTTCCCAGCATATTCTCAGACGTATGCAAAGCTTCAAAAGGGCATCAGAGAGTATGAGGATACACCAACATTCGACACTACTGTGATTAAACCTGTATTCGAAAAAATAACTGGTGGGGTAGATTCCCTATCGATCATCGCTCATCAATTATCGAAATGGGTGAAAGAAGAAGATACGACCCGTCCGACCGTTTGTGGAAGTGTTCGTCCGTCGATTGCCTTCGCAAGTGGATATGCCGATGCCGTAGATATTTTAGGATTAAACTATAGAGAGATCGATTACGATGCCGCTCACGAAGCCTTCCCTAACAAAATGATGTTGGGCTCGGAAAACTGGGTAGCGTATTCGGAGTGGAAAGCAGTGCAAGAAAGAGATTTCATCCCAGGTATTTTTGTATGGACAGGCTTTGCTTACCTAGGTGAGGCAGGGTTGTGGCCAAGAAAGGGTTTAAACATCTCAATGTTCGACTTTGCCGGTTTCAAGAACCCAAGAGGTCATTTCTTCGAATGCCTATGGAAAGAAGATCCTAAGGTGTATATGGTAACGACCCCAGCTTCTGAATCGGAATTCTCCTACACTAAGAAAGGTGGTTGGAAATTCGATATCCAATTAAAAGAAAAGCCGGTTTGGGCTGAACTTCGATTATGGGAGTGGTACAAGGTCAACGAGCATTGGAACTACAAAGCTGGAGAGGAAATCGTAGTACAAACCTACACCAATTGCGAGGAAGCGGAACTGTTCCTAAATGGCAAAAGCTTGGGTAAACAGTCACTAGCCGATTTTAAAGAAGCCGACAATATTATCAAATGGTTGGTGCCTTATCAAAAAGGTGAATTGAAAGTGTTAGGTTACAACAAAGGCAAAAAAGTCGAGGAATATGTACTTCACACGGTAGGTAAAGTAGCCAAAATTGAAGTATCATCAGATCAAACACAAATGAGAGCCAATCAGTACGATGTGGCCCACATCACTGTAAAAATGTTCGATAAGAATGGATTCGAAATCAAAAACTCGACTGAGGAAGTGAAATTCCACGTATCAGAAGAACTCGACTTACTTGGTGTCGATAACGGCTCGGAGATGAATGTTTCTCCTCATACTACCGATCATGTAAAATCGCATAAAGGTAGAGCATTGGCGATGGTGAGAGCGAAGGATAAAGTGGGGAGCGGGAAAGTGTATGTGAGTGTTGGAGAGTTGAGGAGTGATGTGGTTGTTGTGGAGTTGAAGTAGTGCTTATAATCATCGAATAAATATTAAATTTGTAAAATAGTATTCCCGATAGCCTCTGTATATCAAGCTTTCGGGTTTTTGTTTTTAGAAAGAGTCCATAGCTTTTACTTTTCAAACTTTTCCAAAAAATCTTGTAGTACTTTGTGTATTTGAATCAAGTGTCTTGAAACGGTTAGCGAGTCTATTTATAGACCAACTAATAAATCTTTGTTACTTATAATTTTGATGTTTTCAATTAGGTTGTTGTTGATTTTTAGCATGTGAGAATCGTTAATTTTTTATTTTTATTCTCTCAACATTATTTATATTAAATCTTTATTTCATAAACCTTGAGAAGATAATTGAATAGAAAAACAGATTAATATTTCTCATTGTAATTTCGCCACAACTTGTGGCAATATTTCTTTAACGGTCAAATCTAACACAGATTAGGATCATAAATGCTGAACTTAGTTTGAAGATTTTTGAAAGTTGTTTATGTAAAGAAGTTCCTAAACAAACTGGGTTTGAATTAAAAAACTTGACAAATAATTAAACCATATTTCCCAGGATATAATTTAATTTATCCTTTAAAGAAGTTTCAAGTGGTAAGAATAAATGTTTTAGTTCTTCCTTTTTGTTTAATGTTTTATCAAATATATCATTACTTAAGAATGGAACTTGTATTGCTTTAATATTGATTTCTTTACCATTACCCCATTCATCTTTTATTGTTAAATGAGCTATTTCTTCCTGATAATTATTGATTGTATTCGGATAGAAAAGAATGATCTCATCAATTTTAAATCTTACAGCATACGCTAACATTTGATAAAGATCGTTTTGAGAAATCCCTTTTTTAGGATCCGATTCATCTGAATATATTATTTTATATTTTGTATCAGCAATAATACTTTTTGAAGTTGTCTTTAGATATAAATCTGGCTTTAAATTGAAAATATTCTTTGTGTCTAAATACGTACTAGACACTTGTGCCTTTGCTGTAACATCTTCAAGCTCCCTTTCAATAAAACCAAAGATAAAATCTTCAAATACGTATTCCATTGGAAGTAGAAAAGCAAATAGTTTTAGCTCATTTTTGTAGCTAAAAGATATAGCATTACTCAAGAATAACTGACAATAATCTCTTACAGTAGTAAACTCTTCAAAAACAGGATTAAAAGATATTGTTTCACATTGAGAAGCGGTGGCTTGCTCATCCGACACGTCATCTAAAAAGAATAATATCTCTCTGAGATACTTTTTGTTATCGCTGTTTTGGGTTACAGTGAAAAGTAGATTAGCCACATACTTAATGATACGATTAAACTTATTATCCATCACAAAAGCATCATAAGAGCAATTCAGTTTATGCCAATTTCCTTTTGATAGATTTTGACGGATATATTCATTCGTATTGAGTCTGCCTTTGATATGATTTAATTCACTGCTTTGCTCCTCATAATTTTGATAAATAGAAGTTGCGAGTAGCTTTCGTGTATACTTAGAAAATAGATAGATGAGCACTTCGAAAAAATCACTTTTTACATCACCTAAGGTAGTTTGATAGCTTGGAAACTTTATTTTCCTGCAGTAGCTCAACCACCATAAAATGTGATTCTGCATTTGGCCAATCTCACTTTTGGAATACTTCTTTCCTTCTTGATAAAAGACTTTAGGCAATAAATTGATAATGTGTCCTTCAAACTGAACTACACCAACATATTTATTAGATTTCAGTTCATTCGTTTTATTCAAAGTCTGAATGAACCGTTGTGTTTCTATCACTTTGGATCCACCTTTCTCCTCATAAAAGGAATTAACTTCTCTATTGACCCAAATTTCATCTAAGAATAAATCCAGACTTTCAAGATCAACATCATCTGCAACAACCTTGTTTTGATATTCAAAAAGATTAATCATCGAGCTATTTTATTTTTAGAGGCCAAGCTTCTGCATCTACTTCAAATCCTGCATGTACTAATATCTCTTTTACCTCTTTCTCGTCATTAAGGAAGTACTCTAGTAGAAGCGGAATAACTTTGTTGTTGATGGTCTTTTTAAGATCAAAAGGCTTACTCATAAAATAAGAATGCCCGATTTGAAAATCATGACCTTTCATTTTGATGATCTTCTCATTGATACTTTTTAGAATCTCAGATTCATTAATACCATCAATATCATATTTTGTATATAATGATTCAAACTCAAATCTTCTACGCAAGGCGATATCAAGTAAGGCAATAGATTTATCAGCCGTATTCATTGTACCGATTATATAGAGGTTGGAAGGTACTGTAAACTCATCGCCAGATGGTAAAGTAGATGATAAAGCTAACTCCTCTCCATATCTTTTATCAGGTTCAATTAGTGTGATTAGTTCTCCAAAAACTCTTGAGATATTGGCTCTGTTAATCTCATCTATAATGATAACGTAGTTTTTCTTTTCTACTTTCGTTACCTTACTAATAGTATTTTTAGGTAGATATTTAATAATCTCTTGATAGACATTATTATAATATGTAGCATGTTGTTTAGCTGAACCAGAAACATTATCTAACCTTTTGATCGACTTTCTCTCTTTGATGTTATTTTTGTATAAGATTCTTAAGTCATCAAATTTCATTCTATGTCCATTGGAATTATTCCAATTCATGCCATTATATCTAAAAGCATCATTTTCTACTTCAATAATTGCAACATTATCAGTTATATCAAAAAGAGTTTCTTCATCTCTATCTGTAATTTTATCACAAAAAAGTTTTAATGCTTCTTCAAATGCTTGACCTTTTGAATACTCTTCTATTGTTTTCTCAGAGTCTTTTAAATTTTCTAAAGCTCTATTAGCTATCTTTTTAAAAATTCCGTCCTTCTTTTCAAATGATAATTGATTTTCTTTTCCTGTATCTGGTCTTAAACCCTGAATAAAGTCTTCGTAACTATAGTTTTGATGGAAAGTAATAAACTCTATTTGGTCACCTTTATGTTTATTGAATATTCTTTTCGCCTCATTGTAATCTTCTATCTCTTCACTACTAATTATTGAAGCTGCTCTTGAAATTGTAGAATATGTTTTGCCTGTGCCTGGAGGGCCATATAAGATTGTATTAAGAGGATAGTTCATTTCTTTCTTTTGTATTTGATCAATAGATGAGAATTTATATTGTAAATAACTAATGAGATTATCATTACCTAAGAAAGATTTATAAATTCCATTCCCCCCATCAATAAATCCTAAATCCTTTTGTAATTGATTTTTCTTAAAAGCTATTTTTTCATCCCAAATTTGTTGTCTCTTTAGATAACTTTTATTTTTAGACCAAATATTAAAATCATTATACACTTTATTTTTTATACCATGTATTTGTTTGATCTTGGAAATAACTTCCATAAAATTATCAATTGTGATATAAGCAAATTTATTTTCAAAGAAAAACTTATCTAATCTATATATATTGTTAAGGAAATTATCTCTTTTAATTAGTTTTTTAATATTTGGGGCTACTTTAAAAGTATTACTTTCAATATCCTTTACAAACTCATTTATTATTGAATATTCTGTGTCTTGCATAATCATATATATTTCTAAAAACCACTAATAAAAGACTCGTTAAAACCCTTTTTATCCATAACTTTCTTTGCTAACAACCTCGTTTTCTATTCAAAAGCATCTATAATGTCAGATTGAAGAGGTTTACTGTTGGTAAATAAATAATCGCTGATGACTTGCTCTTTAATATCAGCTTTTAAGCATTTTTTGGAGACTAATTTTTGAAGGTAAGTTTCTTTTTCTATAAATCTTTCAAACTCTTTTTTATTTTATTCTAAAAACAAGATCAATATGTACCCAATGTAATTTAGCCACAGCTTGTGGCCAAATTTCTTGAACAGTTAATTCTTCATCGATTACGGTCAGAAAAACCTTTCATTCCTTTAAATTCAGCTTGAAGATCTTTAGACAGTTGTTTGATCACAGAAGTGCCCCAACCAACTTTTGTTTTTTCTGATAACACTTTTCCAATATCCAAATAAGCCAAAATCATTTCAGAATTGACATGACTGTATGCCTTATATTGGGCTTTCTTTACTCTATCTTTGATAGATAGCAATGTGTTTTTATAATCTGTGATTGAATTTTCCATAAAATTTAATTTCCAACTTTCAATTTAAAGAAAACTTAAACAGATCAATCATTTCAAATGAGGAAATTTTAGTAGTAACTTAACCCTTCACCTCCATATGCAACAACGGATAAAGCTTCCCTTCTCCATCCACTTCAGAACGTCTCACTGTCTTAAAATTCATTTTAAGATAAAACCCAACTGCTTGAGTGTTCTGTTCGTTTACATCCACTTTGTAACAATCGAGTACCTCAATACAGTGGTTGAGTAAGATTTTGCCAAGTCCTTTACCACGGTAGGCAGGGTCGATAAATAGCATTTCGATATTCTGTTCTGCCACTCCAGAGAACCCTAGAATTTTGTTGTTTTCGTCTCTGATTGAGCGTAGTTCTACAACATCAAAATATTGATTGAGAATTAGTGGTTTATACGTTTGAATGTCTTCTTCCGAAATGAAGTCGTGTGTTGCTCTTACTGATGCTTCCCACACCTCAATGGTTTCTTGATATTCACTTTTGTCGATGCCTTTAATTGAAAAGTTCATGATCATTGATTTTAATTATTTAGTCTTTGTATTTTGAATAAGCAGTTGATACTTACCGATCATTTCTTGTCGAATTTCTTCAAACGGATAGTGAGTAAAAGCAAAGATGTAATTGATGGCAATACCGTCAAGTTCTGCAATAAGCATATAGCTTTTGGCGAGACTATTTTCTATGCCTAATGCATCAAAGAGTTGTTGTATATACTTTTGAATCCCAGCTGATCGCTCAGCGATTAAATCATGCAGAAGATCTCGAGTGCTCTGTTGGATACATATGTTGATACTGAATTGGAAATACTCTTTTTCGACTTTCAGTCTATCGAAAAATGTATTCAACAATTCCATCAACTGATCTACAGAAGTTGTTTTATTGTTTTTCGAGTACTCTGATATCACATTGGTACTTTGCTTAAATACTTCAATCAATAGATTATCCTTATTTTGAAAGTGATGAAACACTAACGCTTTCGATACACCTGCTTCTTTTCCTATCGCAGAGATGCTCGTATTATCAAATCCTTTTTCGGAGAATAACCTCGTGGCTACCTCAATTACTTTTATTCTTTTATCACTCATATTTCTATACTGACCGATCGGTCAGTAAAAGTAATCATAATTTTATTAATTCAAAAGTAGGGATACTGCTCGCCTATCTCCCTTCTTAACAGCAAGCATATCTTAACTCAGCTAAAAATGAAACCATGAAGAACTTAAGTATTGTATTATCGATAATACTCCTAACATCCTGCAATAATGAAAAAATTGGTCCCGGTTGTCGGAAGATTAAGGATAAGTACGGGAAAGAAAATTATATGCATGTCAATAAATGTCGGGTTATTTATAACAAGAGAGGGAAGAGGGTTGCAAGGGAATGTGGTTTGCCTTTCACCAATCATGATGTGATTAGAGAGACAGATGAATAAATAAGAAGAGGCGGTTACTTTCTTTGTAGTAACCGCCTCTTTACATGTATACTAATTAAGGTTTGATCCTCTTTCGAGCACTTGTACTTTGAAATTTATTTTATCGAAGCCTTCACTTTATTCCACTTAGCTAATTCAGCATTTATTTGAGTTTCGTAATCTTTCCATGCATCTTTGGCTCCCTGACTTGGAGCCCCTTCAGATGAAATAAGCATTTCATTTACCGCCTGTATTTTAGCTAAAAGTTTAGATCTTTCGTTTGCGATTTGAACCAATGTCGTTCCCACCGCCGTCATACTCGATTCAAGTGCTTTAGCAGCTTTTTTCACCTCTTCGCTATTAGAGTTTTTGGCTAATTTTTGAGCTTCGATAATGGCTTCACTTACCTCAGAATATTTATCTCTGATTTTCATCCATAAGGCAAAACGAGCATTTGCATCGGCTTGAGTATAAGTTTCGTTAGGGTTCATGAACACCTTAAACTCCTGTGTTTGTTCTTTTCCGCCTACCGAAAGTTTCACTAAATACTTACCTGGTTTACAATACGGACGAACGTTTGGCTTTGGTTTGCCAGGAATGGCCAATGCATTCGGATACCTCATGTCCCAGACAAACTTATTTAAGCCTGCTTTTTGAGAAATAGCATCTCCCGAGAACGATATGATTTCTTTACCATTTGTTTCAGCAATAGTAATTTTTGTGTCTTTTGATGCACTTGCTAGGTTGTAATAAATAATGACACCATTGGGTTTTGCATCTCCGGCATCAATGTACTTTCTCTTCATTTCGCCATTCACCATACCTAACTCGTAGAAAGTATGTCCTGGTCTATGGTTTTGAACAAAGTAGTTTTTCTGACCTCCATATACTCCTCCACCATATATTTGCCACCAATGGTACCCAAAACGATACGTATCTCTTGGTTTGATCAGCTTAGTGGTATTATCAGCTAGAACTCTCATAGGAGTTACATCGTCCAAAATCCATAAGCCTCTACCATGTGTAGCGACAACTAAGTCTTCTTCTTTTTGAATGATATGATATACGGGCACTCTCGGGAAATCATTTTCCATTCGAGTCCATGATTTTCCATCGTTTTTAGAAGTGAAAATCCCAGTTTCTGTACCTACCCATAATAATCCTGCAACGGCATTATCTTCACAAATTGTACGCGTAATTTCGCCTTGAGGGAATGCTTTGGAAAGGTTAGTCCAAGAAGTACCATAGTTTTCTGTCTTGTATATATATGGGCTTCTATCGTCTGCTCCCTTAATTCTTGATGCCACAATATAGGCATGTGCAGGATTGTGATTCGATTCGATAACTTCCAGAATTTTACTATCCTTTGGTAACTCTTTAGGGGTAATGTTGGTCCACTTTCTTCCCTCATTTTTGGTGATATGGACCTGACCATCATCAGTTCCCACCCAAATCGTTCCTCTTTTCTTTTTAGACACAGCAATACGAACGATGATACAGGCAATTTCAGCCCCAGAAGTTTCTACAGCTAATTTACCTCCGGGAAGTTTTAATTTCTCAGGGTCATTGGTCGTTAAATCTGGACTGATTTTTTTCCAATGCATCCCTTTATCAGTCGTCTTCCAAAGGTGGTTACCACCAAAGTACAAAGCATCATCGTCCCAAGGAGAAGTAGCTACTGCAGACATCCATCCAAATCTGTATTTAAACTCCGAAGCTGGCGTTCCGAAAGCCCAGTTGGAATAAACATGTCTTTCTGCATAAGATGGAGTACTTAAGTTGGTAACAGTTAACCCACCAAAACCAGCCATAGATACAGCATTAAATTGATACACTGTATTTGGGTCTGTTGGATGAGGAACCGCAAAACCTGCTTCACTCGATCCATACACCTCAGTTTCTGATAAAGGAATACCACCCCAGAAAGAAGCAGAGGGTACTTTATAGCCCACTAAATCTTGACAGTTGGTGTAAAGATTATAAGGAAACTGATTATCAACATGCACACGATATGTTTGAGAAGTTCTTTGGGTGTAAGTACCACTCCAAGTTTTACCTGCTGTCATAGACACCATAGTTCCTCCATCGTGGGTTACAATCATTCTTCTTGGGTTTTTAGGGTCGATGACCATATCATGGAAATCATCTTTTGTACCACTTCTTTGTGTCCAAGTTTTTCCACCATCCACAGATTGCCAAAGCTTGTTGGTCAATACCCAAAGTTCGTTCGCATCGTGTGGACTAGCATATAAATGATTGAAGTAGAATGGCCTAACCGTTAAGTTGGCGTTATCAGTGGCTAATTCCCAAGTGTTACCACCATCTTCCGAACGGTAAATACCGTCCTTAGTTTCAGTATCGGTTAAAGAGTAAATGATGTTGGAGTTGGCTTTTGAAATCGCCAATCCCATTCTCCCCAAAATTTCTTGAGGAAACCCTTCGTTTTTAGAAATGTCTGTCCAATTTTTTCCTCCATCTGTCGTTTTGTAAAGTCTTGAATCTTTACCGCCACTTTCCACCGTCCAGTCTTTTCTTATAAACTGGAATGTTGCTGCATAAAGTGTTTCTGGATTGTTAGGGTCCATCACGACATCAATCACACCCGCTTTTTCACTTTGATAAAGTACTTTATCCCAGGTTTTTCCTCCATCTGTTGTTTTGTATAGACCTCTTTCTTCGTTGTATCCAAAGGCACTCCCCAAAACACCAACATAGGCGATATCAGGGTTTTTCGGGTGGATGCGTATTCTAGAAATATGATAGGATTTAGGCAGACCAATATTTGTAAAGGTTTTACCTCCATCAGTCGATTTGTAAACACCGTCCCCATAAGAGACATCGTGTCTCATTTGAGGTTCACCAGTACCTACATACATAATATTTGGATCGCTAGGTGCAATAGCTACAGCACCAATTGCCCCAACATTAATTTGACCATCAGAGATACATTCCCAGAACTGTCCTGCATCTTCAGTTTTCCATAAACCACCAGAAGCAGATCCAAAGTAGAACACTTGGTCATCGACAGGACTAATCTCAACACTCGTTCCTCGACCTCCCATTACAGGACCTATAAATCGCCATTCCAAAGCATTTCCGGAAGGTTTGATATCTTTTTTAGCATAGTCTAGTAAAGCGTCGTCAGAATTGTTAGATTGATTGTTTTCTTGATGTTGATTACATCCCATTAATGCGAGAAACATTAATGAAGTAAAAAGCAACTTCTTCATGAGTTTTATAGTTAAAGTTTTCGTGTCTATTGTCACTTTAATATACTATAAAACAGTGGGAATTTTAATTTATATGACTAAAAATATTTTGATTTCCCACTTATCTATTCCTTTCATCTGCTAGATCGAAAATTCGTTTACTTCGACTTTAGTTATGCCATCTTCATTCTTAGTATTCATAAACTTTAGAATGGAAGGGAAAACATCATTATAGGCATTTTTTCCTGTGTAAATATCCCAATGTCCATAATTTGGGAAAGTTTTGAGTACAAAATTATCCGTTGTGAAATAGGTCTCTAATATTTTGAAATATTCTTGAGTGGAATCATACCAAACATGATTATCCTCTCCGGTGATTAACAAAACTCGAGTATTGAAATTATTCGATAAGTCGAGATAATTGATAGACGCATCTTGGGAAACAACGCTTGCATTCATCAACATCAGTTTAATATGTTGGAAATAGGATAGGGAAACAGCACCAAAAAATTCTTGGAGATTATCATGCACTTTTTTAGTTAGGTTATCATGGTTAAATAAAGTATTGTAACTCCCGTCTCCCCACAAATAATTTAGATTTCTACAAGTAGCATTAGGGCATTTGTTATTTAATTTAGCCATCAAACTGAGTAAATAGTTTCCTGATTTTAACGAAATCTTTTTATCAACTACTTCTAATTTTTTTAAATTCAACAACTTTTTCGCAATAGTTGGAATTGCATATAATTTGTATAAAACATTGTCAGGCAATTTTGGATATAACCCCATTGTGGCTAAAGTTACACTCTCAATATTTTTTAATTTATTAGTGACTAATGACATCGAAAGTGCCATAGAACCAATACAAATACTGACGATATGTAATTTATTTACGCCTATGATTGACTGAATGAACTCAACAGTTTCTGGAATATCATAATTGGCAACTTCATCGATGTTGTGGTTTTTGTTAGTGTATTTATCTTTATAAATACTACTTCCTCTCCAATCTAATATCCAAACATCTTCGTATGCGTTTTCTAAAAAGTAGTCTTTCATATTTTTAAAATAACCACTATCGAATGTTTTAGAATTACTTGTTAAACCATGAAGCATGAGCACACTATCTCCTTTTTTGGATTTACAGTATCTTTTTAAAGTCAGTGATACACCATCTTGAGTTTTAATGTTATATGTTTTGAAGTCAGTCATTATTTTAGCCATTTTTTTCGTTGAAACTTGATTACTTTTGATAGAATTTGGGAGCCTTTAAATTTGTCTACTATTCTAAAATAGAGATCAGTATTCCGTTTTAAAGGAGGAATATATTTCAACATTTCTTTAAAGTCTTTACTATCGAGTATGGGGTTTCTTAAATAGAGGTTCAAATAGTTTTTCAGTGCACAGTAACTTAAAAAGCCCATCCAAAGAATACTTACCTTAAATTTTTCTTTGTGATTTAGATCCTTTCGAGTTTCTAAATGTCTAGTCTGTTCCTTAAATATTTCTTGAATTGGGATAGACGCCATGCCTTTCCAAGTTTTTCCATCAGGTTCTTGCAAAGTGAGGTGTATTGTCGAAAGCTCATAAAAAATATCCGAGAAATATCGGTTAAGCTTATCTCCCTTAAGAATATATGTTTTATTGTCACTTATTAATTCTAATTGATATCTAATAAATACCAAGGCATCTTTATGGAAAGGAGTATAACCGTTGAATGGTAATATTTCTAGAAAACCATTTTTAATTTCAAGTTCATTAGGGCTAATTTTTTCAATAAAAATAGAGCCGCTTAAATACACTTTTTTCTTTACTAATAATTCACCGATATCAGCAATGTGCCCTTTTAAATCTAAAATGATTGTGCTTTTTGCGTGAAGGTGTTCTTTAGAATCAAGAACAATATCACCTTTCATCTTTTCTTTAAAACCAAATAAATTGATTTCATTATCTGACTCTTTGATGGAGTTGCTTTTAATTAAATCAACAGCTCTAAAAGTATCTTTTAGTTGAAATAATTGCTCAAAGCTAACTTCTTTCAATTCAATATCATTTTGATGTAGAATAGAACTCAGATTCGATGATTTTACCTTTGGAGCATATAAAATAGAATGAATTAAAGAGTCATGTGAATCAGTACTTTTTAAGAAAATCGAATATTTATTTAATTCGTGTTCAGGGTTTTTATCAAGAAAATCAAATAACACTTCTAACCACTTTTGATACGTTACTACTTCAAGTTTTTCACCATAAAACCTTGAAAGATTGGATAGCTGATTAACTGATAAAGTGGAAGGATTTACAAGGTTGATAAACTGCCCTGAGTTAAAATTATCTTGACATATAAGTGAAGTGATAACTCTTGAAACATCTTGAACATCGATAAAGTCAATAGGTCGCATATCGGGTACAATCCCTAATTCTAAAATTGTACTTAGGAGGTAGACGAAAAAATCTGATCGATTATAAGCATTGGTTTTGGTATTTGGAGAAACTACACCTAATCGAACTATAGTAATATCATAACCTCTTTCAATTGCTCTAGAATAAATTTTCTCTGCTGCCCATTTTGTTTGTTGATACCCGGTATGAAGATCTAGAGGGTTACCCGTCATGTTCGATTCATCCAAATAGTCCAACTTTGTGTTATTCGTACTATGAAAAACACCCATTGATGAGACATAGACAATTCTTTTGTGAGCACCAGTATCGCATAGTTTTAATAACTCAAGATTAGACAAGACATTTACCTCCCGAACATTTTGATAAGGTTCGAAGAAATTGACATTGGCTCCACAATGAATTACTTCAGTGATGTTCTCTGCCAATTGATTCCATTTATTATCGGATAATCCGAATTTTTCTACTCCAAGGTTCCCCTCAATTAATTGTATTCTATTTAACTCATTCTCTGAAAAAGGGACTTTATACTCATCAGAATATGTTTTGAACTTCGATAGAAGACTAACTGAATTTCCTTTTCTCATCAAACAGAAAACAGTATATCTTTCATCTAATAAAAGTTGCTTAACAATATGAATACCTACAAATCCACTTCCTCCTGTAACTAAAACCGAATAGTTTTTCACCAATTTTTTTGAATTGTCTTTAAAAGGAAATTCTTGAAGACTGAGATCTATGTCTTTGTAAATGTCCTCTAAAAGAGATGAAGGATGATCTACTATTTGATGTTGATTTTGCTGAACTAAAGCACTCAGTTTGTTAAAAGTATTATGTGTGTAAATTTCTCCTATAGAAAGATTTAACTTAAAAAGTTTATTGACTTCCATAAGTAGAAAAACAGCCTCCAAAGAAGTGCCACCATGATTTAAAAATGAAATATCTGGATCAATGGAGTCACTTTTTGTTGCTTTTAACCAAATGCTTTCCAATTGTTTATTTGGTAAAATATCAACTTTTTTGCTCCTCTTGTTATCTATCAGATATTCCAAGAATCTATTCTCTAGTTTTCGATTCGTCTGAACTAATATTTTGTCCTTTTTCTTATTTGATGATTTCTTTATTTCTAAAAATTCATTCTCATCGATGTTATTGAAATCCTCTTTTGAAATGGTAAACTTGTTTTTACCATCACTAACATTGTATCCTAAAAATTGTATAAAAGTTTGTGCTGGTAGGTTTCGATCTTGAACGCTTACTCTAAAAGTGATGTGTTTACAACAATGATCATTAACTAATTCCTTTAGCAGTTTTATTAGATGAACTTCTATACCTCTTCCTAAAATTCTACAACTCAATAATACATTGATGACCTCTAAAGTATCTCCTTCGATGCCGTAAAGAATTAGCCCTATTGTTCCATAATCCCCATAGTTATCTTTAGCTGAGATTAGAATTCCCTTGATCTTTTTATTCTGAATTCCATCAATTATTTCTCTCTCAGAAAAACGATGAAAACTCAAATTAAATTGATTCGTTCTTTGTGTTAATTCACTTACTCTAGAAGCATTATCACCATTGATTTCTTCCTGCTCAATAGTTAAATTCAATTGTTGGATATACTCTTTTAAAGAATATTTTGATGATATTACCTTACGTTGTTTTTCTTCCTGATAAAGCTGTGTTCTATTAACAAGAGATGATTTTTTCTTCGATAATTTAAACACCAGATTTTCATCAACAAATCGATCTATCTGATGTCCGTCTAAAGGAAAAAGAAAGGTAAGAACTCCTGCTAATTGAAGTTTCACTTTTTCAACTTCCACTTTGTTATCATCAATAAAAACAAAACTATCTAAGCCCAAATTAAGCTCTTCTGCAATACTGATTAACGAATCTGTTTTTTCATTCCAATTGATTCTATGAGTCACAAGATGCTCTTTTTTCAATAACATCTCTTCAGAGTGTTCGATAAAATGAAGTATATCACTTTCGTTGTTTTTAGAAGCTAAAGCAATGAGGATCCCTTGGTGATAACAGTCGATGATCTTCTGTTGAAATCTTTTATGATGAGGAGTGATTTGAATGCCCTCTTTTCCATCTTCACCATAGATGCCTTTCCAAAGCGTATTATCACAATCCAAAATAACCACCTTAATTGGTTTTGCTTTTTGAAGATAATAATCGGTCAATAGGGTCTTACCAAGCTCTTTATAAAAGTCTTTTTGAAATGGAATGTGTGCTATTTTATTGGTTTCATCATTAAAGATAGTATCATCATAATGATCTCTTAAATCGATGAGATTTACACTTTCTTTTGAGTTTATAGAAGTAATAAACTGATTGTAATATTTTTTTAAATCTTGAGATTCTTTCGTTGGAGCAATAATGATAGTGTGCATCACTCCTTTCGTTTCAATAGAATAATCAAGACTGTCTATCAGTTGATTAACAATAAAAGAAAAACTCTTACTTTCATCATTTCCATAGAAGTAGAAATCTTCCAACCGAAGAAATAAGCAAATACTATCGTTTGAAGAAATGTCTATATCATTACCTAATAGAAACTGTATTACCTGATTATAGGGAGTGTGATGGAGTGTATAATTAAATGGGAAAACTTCTTTTAACTCCATTGTCATTTCATCAAGTGGATTGATTGAAAATGAACTCGAAATAATCATTTTACATTCTTTCTCTTCTTGGAGTATCGGCGATGTAGTATCTTCTATGATAGTGGTTATGATGTCTAAAAAAACATTTTCAAATTGCTTTACATCCGCTAATTCAAAACAACTTTTGTTAAACTCTCCTTTTATAGAAATACGATCTAATTTTTGATCAATTGATAACCAAAAGTCAGTAGTTGCTTTTGGAAAACCCTTTTGAATAATATCAAATTGAAGATAATGTTGAGGGTTGTTTAGGTGAGTACTTTCAAAATAATTAAATAGCGTATTTATCTTGGGTAAGGAGTTGTCAGATAATGTCTTATCGTTATAATTAATGTATTTATTTCTGATACCTTTAATTATACTTCTGGTGTTTT